>CALKJP010000105.1 GCA_937995645.1 uncultured Bacteroidia bacterium | reverse complement strand
TTACTAAATAATCAGCCGCAATATTTAAAAATTCAAGCAAACATCTATAACGACCGATATTATCAAAGTGCTTTACCATTTAATGATTTACTTAATTTTATTTTAAAAACAAATTACGAATGCGAATAGTAGCCGAAATTCCTCATCCACACATGAAAATTACCATTATGATATGGAATGAAAAGTATATGATAAAAATGGAATGTGGGCAGTTTGAACAGTACTATAAAATAAGAAAAGAAGATATAGGCTCGCTGGATGAAGTAATAAAAATGATTGATGAAGAGTTTCAACAAAAAGTATTAGATCAGTTTAAGGTAATGAGTCAAAATTTTTTAAATGCATGGAAAAAGTTGGTTTGAGATTATTTTTTTATTAAAATTTCGCTTTCTCCCGGAATAGTTTGTCCTTTAATTGAAAGTTTTTCTTTCAGATAATTTGCAATAACATATTCAGCTCCTTCAGCAGGGCTTTTGGTAAAGGCTTCAATAAATTCTCCTATGGGACCAATTAAGAAATAGCTGGGTACTGCTTTAATATTATAATCATCTTTAAACTGTCGAATGGTGTTGCAATGTAAAATTTTCCAGGTATAAGTTTTAGGAAGCATTTTTTTAAAAAGTTTTTCATCTCTGTCAATAGATATAGAAACAAATTCTACCTTATTCCCGTATTTTTTTTGAAGATTTTGAAACATCATCATTTGGTCTATACAAGATGTACACCATGATGTATAAACTTGCAAGTACACATACTTCCCCTTTAAATCGTTTAAAGAAATATTTTTACCATCTGCATCAGTAAATGTAAATTGAGGAGCCGGTGTATTTCGCTTAAATCGGGTTAGTGTAAAAATAATATTGGCAGCAATTTTTTTATGTTCATTAAAAGAACTATTATTTTTAATTTCATTTAATAAACTTAGAATGCTTTTTTGATTGTATTCTTCATGATAATAAAGTTCCAGTAGTCCTTTTAATATAACAAGTTCACGAATATTGTCGTATAGCAACAAACTATCTTTACCCATTATATTAAATAATGCTCTGTAATCATTTCCGGCATTAATAATTTGTTTTACCTCTTTACCTTTTTTAGTGAGCGAAAATTTAAGAACATATTTTTCATAAAACTGATGAAACATGTTCATATATTCGGGGTGATGATATAATACTTGTTTATTGCTAAAATATTCGTTGTAAATGTTTTCTTTTTTACGTTTAGCCATCAAGTCTAGCGATCCTATGGCATAAAAAACATAGTTTTTTAAAAAAGTGTTTTTTTCGTTTGAATATTCTTTATTTAATTGAGCTTTAAATTCAAGCAAAGGTTTGTAAAGTGTTTTTCGAACTATGTGCAAATAATTTTTATCAATAAACTTATTGTACTTTTCGTCAAACTGTGCAATACGATGGTTTAATTCGTTTTTGTCGGTATTTTCAATTTTAATAGGAATAAAGGTGGTATTGCCAATTGATGGAAATGTATCTGTTTGCGGTATGCTGATGATGTAATTTTTATTAGGCTCTACGTACAAAAAAGCATTTAAATCGTTTACTCTCAAAATTAGTTTGGTAGTATAACTTATATGCGCCTTTAAATTAAAATTTCCGCTATTATCTACTTTGCAGCTTGCTAAAAGTTTTTCTCGGTTAGTGATGTAATCTTCAATAATTACAGCATCCAGCTCGGTATTCTTTATCCCATAAGCTTTTCCGCTTATGCTTACTTCGGCAGCATAAGTTGAAAAATAAATGAGAAATAGCAAAAAAGAAAGTAGTTGTTTCATTAATTAATTTTTACTCTTTCAGGTAAAAAGTCTTGTGCATTTCCACCATGTAATAATATATCACGAACAATGGTAGAATTTATTGCAGTGTATTTAGGTTCGGTAACTAAAAAAAAGGTTTCAATTTCCGGTGCCATACTTTTATTTATTTGTGCAATAGCTCTTTCGTACTCAAAATCATTAGGATTTCTTAATCCGCGCAAAATGTATGGCGCATTTATTTTTCGGCAAAAATCAATGGTAAGGCCTGAGTAGCTCATAATACTAACTTTGCTGAAATGCCCGAATGCCTGCTTTAAATGTTCAATTCTTTGTTCGAGACTAAACATGAATTTTTTGCTTGTGTTTTCACCAATGGCAACTACAATTTCATCAAACATGGGTAGCGCTCTTTCTACAATGGAATAATGCCCTATGGTAATTGGATCAAAAGAACCCGGGAAAACAGCCTTACGTTTCATTTTTATAAAATTGATTTATAGCGAAGATACGTTTTTTTAGAGAATTGTATAATGCTTGTTAAGCTTCATGTTTAATGAAAAAACTAAAGCAAACATTGCCATAATTTCTTAATTCGGAAAAATTAGGATGTTTACTAAAATCGTTTTTCTTTCCATGTTCTAACACAAAAATTCCACCATTATTTAAAATTGTTGGAATAATTAAATCCGGTAATCTTTCCAACTGTTTTAATTCATAAGGTGGGTCGGCAAATATAAAGTCAAAACGTTGTGTACAATTTGATAAAAATTTAAAAACATCTTTGGTAAAAACTAATGGATATTCCACTTCAAGTTCTTTCAATGTTTTTAGAATAAATGCGCATTTTTTGGGGTGTTGTTCCACGCAGGTAATTTGTGTGCAACCTCTTGATGCTGCTTCAAAACTAATACTTCCGGTGCCAGAAAATAAATCAAGCATAGAGGTGTTTTCAAAGTTAATTTTATGAGAAAGGATATTAAAGAGGGCTTCTTTGGCAAAATCGGTAGTAGGGCGTAACTCATTAAATACAGGTGCATTTATACGTTTGCCTTTGAATTTTCCACCTATTATTCTCATTTAAAATTGCTGATATTGATTTAAAAGTGAATAATAGAAATGTTCCGGCATTTCGTTAAATTTATAGGAATATTCTATGCTATTATTTCGATTAATAAAATCTACGTGTCGGATATATTTTATCATTTTATCATATACAGTAGAATTTTTTAATATTTCACCGCATACCAAAACTTCTTGTTTGTCTGGATTTATTGATAATTGTTCAAATATATACAACAAATAATAAAGTAAATCATCGGCATTGGTATAATGAAAGGTATTAATTAATTCAGTTTTTTTATCTTTTGTTATAAGCGTGTCGAAATTATTTTTTCTTATGTTTACAATTACGCTTTGTTGTTCTTTGTTTTTAAAATTATTTAATACCGCATCGCTTAGTACCATGGTTTGATGCAGATATTTAATATCTGTAAACTGATAGTCGAAAAAGGATTTAATTTTTTTATCCAGCGCAAAAATACAATTTGCACTCATGTTTTTCATTGGGGCAAAAAGTACTTCATCGTTTTCTGAAAGTTTGCAGTTGAATGTTAAATAGCTTTTAGCCGCATTAGCTTCAAATAATGGAGATGGAACATAGGTGTATAAGCTGTTACAAATACTAACAGATATCTTTTTGTAGGGATGGGATAAAAGCGGATTTTGTTCAAATATTACTTCATAAAAATTTAAAAGGGTAAGTTCTTTTATTTGTTCATCCAAATAATAATCTTTTAATAGCAACTGCTTGCTATTAGACCAATCAATAACGGAAAAACAAATTGAAGAATCGGATATTTGAATAGTTAAACAAAGTTGATCAACGGCTTTCTTATCAAAGCTTTCATCAACCAGTTCTAAATGTGCTTTTATTTTACTCCCAGTTACCATTGGTTGATGGTTCAGTCATAGATCCCACTCGTAATCCATCATCCATTTTAATACTGTGCTTATCGGTTTCTAAACCTTTATAAATACTTTTGTAAGGAGCAAATACTTCAAATACTTTTACTTTAACATTATTACGTGTAATTTCTCCGGCATCCATTTCAAACTTATCACCATCGCTATTTGGAATAATTGGAAGTTGATCTATATCAAAATTTTTACGTTTCCCTAAATATGAAGCAGAAAACACAGTGTCTATTGCGGGGATAAAAATAGTATCGCGAATTACTTCGCCACGAGCAACAGCTACTGAATCTTCAGCATCACCAATTTGTTTAATAACCTGAATTTTCCCGGTTTTAACCCAACTAATTAATTTATCAAAATCTTTGGCAAATTCTCCATTTGCATTTTTATAGGCTATTTGTGCGGTTCTAATATCTTTTAAACGTTCAATTACAGCTTCTCTTCTTTCTTTAGCTTGCTTTTCAAATTCAATACGTCCCATAATACTGCTGTAAATCATGTATGAAAGAACTACTATGGCAATACCTAAAACAATTTGAATTATCGTTTTCATATTTTTATGTTAATTGATGTATATTTTTGTTTAGCTGCAAACCTACATGATTTTTTCCAAAATTGCACGTTAGCCTGCATTTAATTTTAAACTCATTTTATTTTTTTACTTTTTTAATTTTAATGTAATATGCAACTTATTGATATGTCGAGAGTTTTAGAATCGTTAATATCTAAAAATCATTACATCTAAAAAGCATGCTACCTTTGTAAAAATGCATTGATTTTATCGAAGAAAATGGAACTCGTTGCCAAAATTTATAATGTTTTTAAAAGTTTTTTCCCGTTCGAACCCACACCGGGTCAAGATGAAACCATGCATCGTATTGCAGCTTTTTTGGCTGATAAATCTCAAAAGTTATTTGTAATTGGAGGTTATGCCGGTACCGGAAAAACAACCTTGGTTAGTGCCATGGTACAATTGCTTCCGCATTTAAAATATAAAAGTGTTTTGTTAGCCCCAACAGGTAGAGCTGCCAAGGTATTAAGTAATTACACGCATAAAAAAGCTTTTACCATTCACAAGTATATTTACTTTACTGCCGGTGATGAGGGGGGCGATTTTAAAACCTTTAGTATAAAACCCAATAAAAATAATCATACTGTTTTTATTGTTGATGAAGCTTCTATGATAGGTGATAATGGCTATGAATATAATTTGCTGGAAGATTTAATCAGCTTTGTTTTTGAAGGAGTTGGATGTAAGTTGATTTTTATTGGCGACAGTGCACAGTTACCTCCGGTTGGCGCATCTCTTAGCCCGGCTTTAAATGTAAAACAACTAGAAAAAGATTATCATATACCTGTAAACTGGGGAGCTTTGCGCGATGTAATGCGTCAGGAACAAAATTCAGGAATACTCTTTAATGCCACCCAATTACGATTACAGATAAAAGAAAAAGCAAGCGATTTTCGTTTTTATTTAAAGGGTTTTAAAGATATTGTTAAAATTTCAGGAGCAGAATTGGAAGACGAATTAAATTATTGCTACAGTAAATATGGCTTTGAAGAAACATTAATTATTACACGTAATAATAAAAGAGCTAATTTATTTAACCATCAAACACGGGCAAGAATTCGCTATTTTGAAGAAGAACTCACGGCAGGCGATTTGTTAATGGTAGTAAAAAATAATTATTTCTGGATGCCGCAAAAATCCGGATTGGGCTTTATTGCTAATGGCGATACTGTAGAAATTCAAAAAGTAAAACGTATTTATGATATGTATGGATTTCGCTTTGCTGAAGCCCGCATTGTAATGCCTGATTATGATGAAATTCCGGCCTTTGATGTTACACTGTTATTAGATACCATAAATGCTGAAACTCCTGCATTAAGCAATATGCAACAACAAGAACTCTACAATCAGGTAATGCTTGATTTAATGCATATACCCGATAAAAGTAAACGCTATCAGGAATTAAAAAAAAATCAATACTACAATGCTTTACAAGTAAAATTTGCTTATGCCGTTACTTGTCATAAAGCGCAGGGTGGACAATGGAAAGCCGTATTTATAGATCAGGGTTATTTAAGCGATGAAATGCTGAATACCGAATTTTTGCGTTGGTTGTATACCGCTGTTACAAGAGCCACAGAAAAAGTATATTTGGTAAATTTTGCTGATAAATTTTTTACCGAAAATTAAAAAAATGAAAAACACATGAAAAATTTTAAAAAATATTACATTCTTAATGCTCCTCCAGATGAAGTGTATGCTGCATTAACAAATCCTTTAAGTATAAAACTGTGGACAAATGATGAAGTGGTGATGAGTACCGAACCGGGTTCAGAATTTTCATTATTTGGCGATAGTATTACCGGAAAAAACTTAGAATTTGAAGAAAATAAAAAGATTGTTCAGCAGTGGTATTTTGGCGAAGACTCCCTTAATTCTATAGTTACCATAAAATTACATCCTCATAAAAAAGGTACATCGGTTGAAGTAAATCATATAAATATTCCTGATGAAGCCTATGAAGATATTGCAGAAGGATGGGATGATGTGTATTTTGGAAACCTTGAATATTTTTTCAAATAACAGAAGTAAAATATCACTAAATTTACATGAATTATGATTTAAAAATCTTTTATGAAAAATCTAATATTATTCCTTACTGCAATTGTAATTTCCATTAACAATATTGCACAAAATAAAACCGAAATTAGATTAACCCTGCGTGATGGAAATTTAATTTCAGGAACTACCAAAATGGATAAAATAGCCTTTAATACAGCTTATGGTAAATTAGATATTCCAATTAAAAATATTTCAAACATAAAAATTGGAGTGGTAGAAGATGCATCGCAAAAAGGGAATATTATTAATTTACTGAAACAGCTTAATAGCTCATCAGAAGCTACACGCAAAAATGCTTATGAAAGCTTACTAAAATTAAATGCCGGAGCTATTCCAATTATTGAAAATGCAATTTATAATGATGCTACTATTTCTTCTTCAACATATTCAGATTATACTGCCGAGTCTGCCCTTGTTGAATTAAAAGGGATTCATGGCGTTGACGAATCAACAAGTATGCAGGATGTTTTAACCATTGACGGAGAATTTACCATGGGTGGTAGATATGAATTTTCAAAAATTGATTTAAATACTGAATATGGAAATTTAACAATACCAAGAGATAAAATTCGTTCTATTGATATTTTATTTACCGATGGCGATGCTAGTAATGAAAAAGTATTTAAACTATCAGCCTCAAAACACATTAGCTCCAACAAAGATGGCGGATGGCTAAAAACTGGCATAATGGTTAAAAATGGTCAACATATCAGTATTAGCGCAAACGGACAGGTAACATTTGCAAGTCTTTCAGGAGCTACTTATAAACCGGATGGAAAAGCTGTTGGCAATTCAACCGCTGATGATTTTGGCGATATGTATGATAGTGCTCCCTATGATGCAGGCGCTTATCCCATGTATGGAAATGTGGTATTTAAAATTGGCGAAAATGGTCAATTGCAAAAAGCCGGTGCAAAATTTTCTGGCAATGCAAAACAAACAGGAATGCTTTATTTATCTATTTACGAAACGGTATATAACCCATCAAACACCGGCTCATACAATGTAAAAGTTACAGTTAAGTAATTTAAGGTATAATTATTGATTACACAATATTTAAAATTAGTACATGAGAATTAGTTTGTTTTCGTTTTTTTTATTTTTATCTGTTGCCTTATTTGCGCAATCACCCATCAAATATGTATCGCCCAGTAAAAAAGCTACCAAGCTTTATGAAAGCGGAAAACTTTATTACGAAAGCAGTAACGATGATTTGGCAATAGCTGATTTAGAAAAAGCACTTAAAGAAGACCCAAAATATATTGATGTTTATTTGCTGCTCGGCTACATATACAGCGACAAAGGCAGAAATGAAGATGCCCTTACGGCTTTTAATAAAGTAATAGAGCTTGATCCCATTAATTATCAAGTAATCAATTTTACAATAGGTCGCTTAAACATGTTTTTAGGCAAATACGATGAAGCAAAAAAAGCCTACGGGTATTATTTAAAATACCCCAGAGCTAATCCTGAAAATATAAGCATTGCAAAACGCGACATTGCTTCATGCGATTTTGCTATAAATGCCATTAAAAATCCGGTACCGTTCAATCCCAAAAATTTAGGAGAAGGAGTTAATTCTTCATTAGATGAATATTTTCCCTGTGTTACAGCCGATGACCAGACAATATTATTTACAAGACTTATAAATGATGCACAAGTTTATGGAGGCAAACAAGAAGATTTTTATATCAGTAAAAAAGAAAACGGTATTTGGCAAAAAGCATTAAATCTTGGTGCACCAATAAATACTAAAAATAATGAAGGAGCTCCTACCATTTCACCCGATGGACAACAAATAATTTTTGTTGCCTGCCAAGGAATAGAAGGATACGGAGTAGGGCGTAAAGGTTATGGAAGTTGCGATTTATTTTGGAGCAGAAAAAAAGGAAACAACTGGTCGGCTCCTGTAAATTTAATGGAACCTGTAAATTCCCGTAATTGGGAAACACAGCCTTCTATTTCATCAGACGGAAAAACACTTTATTTTATCAGAGGTATTGTAACACGCGAAGGAATAAAAGAACAAGATATTTACACTTCTGTAAAAAATGATGATGGTAGCTGGACTAATCCGGTAAAACTAAGCAATAAAATTAATACTCCCGGCAAAGAAGAATCAGTATTTATTCATCCTGATGGTAAAACTTTATATTTCTCATCAGACGGGCATATAGGTATGGGAGGATTAGATATTTACATGTCGAAAAAAGATGAAAATGGAGAGTGGGGAACCCCTGTAAATCTGGGCTATCCAATAAATACCCATAAAGATGAAAACAGTTTGTTGGTTTCAGCCGATGGAAGATTAGCTTACTTTGCCTCTGATAGAGAAGGCGGATTTGGCGGTTTAGACTTATATAGCTTTGAATTACCCGAACATGCTCGACCGGATTTGGTTTCGTATATGAAAGGCAAAGTATATGATGCCGAAAATAAAAATCCGCTGGAAGCTAATTTTCAATTAATCGATTTGGCAACAGGTAAAACTGTTGTAGAAGCATTGTCTAATCCCGGTAACGGAGAATTTTTAGTTTGTTTGCCTGCCAATAAAAATTATGCCTTAAATGTGTCAAAAAACGGATATTTATTTTTCTCAGAAAATTTTTCGCTTAAAGAAGGAGCTACTAATCTACAACCTATTAAAAAAGATGTTCCGCTTAGCCCTATTAAAGAAGGAGAGAAGGTTGTTTTAAAAAATGTATTTTTTGAAACAGCCAAGTTCGATTTAAAAGATGAATCAAAAATTGAACTAGATAAATTAGTGGCATTTCTTCAAAAAAACCCAACCTTAAAAATTGAAATTAGCGGACATACCGATAATCAAGGGGATCAGAAAAGTAATTTAACTTTATCCGATAATAGAAGTAAAACCGTTTATAACTACCTTGTAAGTAAAGGAATAGCTGCCGAAAGACTAAGCTCTAAAGGCTATGGCGATACCATGCCAATTGCTGATAATAAAACTCCTGAAGGAAGAAGTTTAAACAGAAGAACAGAATTTAAAATTATTTCTAAATAATTAAATGAAAAAAAAGCTAATTGTAATAATTAGTGTTGTAACATTAATTACAGTTGTTTTTTCATTTTCCTCAATTAAAAATGAACAGGTAGAACGCGATATTGAATTATTTGCAGCCTTTTATCGTACACTAAACGAACATTATGTAGATTCCATCCATAGCGATAAGCTTATTAGAAGAGTAATTGATGCTACTACAAAATTATTAGATCCCTTTACTGTTTTTTACGATGCAGAACAAACAATAGAGCGTGAAAAAGCATGGGCAGGTATTCAATACGCAGGTATTGGTGCTTCTATCCAGCAATTTGATAGTTTAGTTTATATTACTGAATTAATAGATAATTATCCGGCACAATTAGCAGGTTTAAAAATTGGTGATGCTTTTATAAAAATTAATGATACACTAGTTACAGGAAAAGATTTGTCAAGTGTTAGAAGCAAACTTATTGGTATAAAAGATACCCCTTTAGAAATTCAGGTTAAACGAAACAATGAGTTATTAAATTTTAAATTAATAAGAAAAGAAATAATAAATCCTGCTATTGATTTATCATTTGTAGAAAATGGGGTAGCTTATATTCGATTAAATCATTTTTTAAGAAATGCTTCAAACCTGTTTAAACAGCATTTAGATTCATTGGCAGCTAAACAAAAAATTAAACAACTTATTATTGATTTACGACAAAATACTGGAGGAATAGTAGAAGAGTGCGTTGCTATTTTAAGTAATTTTTTGCCTGCAAATACAGAAGTTTGTTATTTAAGAGGATATCATAAAGACGCTAATTATTCTTATTTTACCGATAATAAAGATGGCGATACCTTAACTCCTATTACATTACTTATTAGTAATCAAACCATTTCGGCAGGTGAGATTTTTGCAGGTGCATTGCAAGATTTAGATAGAGCAACATTAATTGGCGAAAGAACCTATGGAAAAGGATATGTACAGGGAACTCGTTTTCCGGGTATGGGTACTAGTTTATATGTATCCGCGGCACGGTATTATACTCCAAGTGGACGATGTATTCAAGAAAAAAAATATGCAAACGATGTTACAACATCGAGCTATAAAGATACTGTAAATATGTTTTATACCAAAAAAGGAAGAGTTGTAAAATCTAACGCAGGAGTAGCGCCCGATTATGTTTTTACAAATGAAATTTCTTTAGATTTAAAACAGGTTTTTGCTGAAAAGGAGCTTTTCTTTTACATCAACAATGTTTTTAAAAATTATCAAAATACATCAGATTCTATACAGTTTATTAAAAAAGAAGTAGAACGCTTAATAAGTTACTTGTATTCAAATTTACACTTGATACACCATCCTGCTGATTTTGAATTAAAGCGATTTGAAGAAAGAATGAGTGAAAATTTTTCAAATAATTTTTATAGAAAAGAATTACAATTATTACAGCAAAAAATAAATAATGAAAAAAAGCAATTTTTGAAAAAATATAAAAACGAAATTATAGAGGAGTTGCAGGCACAACTCATTAAACGTAAATATGGAAAATGGTATGAAGAATTTTTTAGAATTAAAAACGATAAAATATTAAATCAAAAACCGGCTTAATTCTTTTTTCCAGCTTTCTTCTACCGGAATTGATTTTTGTTCAACATAATTATAGGCTACTAATACAGATGATCCTTTTGCTGCAAGCATTCTTTCCTGATTGTTTATTCTAAAAACCCTGTAAGCTAAATCAAAACTTTTGTTGCCTATTTTGGTACAAAATGTTTCAATTTCAACTTTATCTTCCAATAGAATTGGCACTATAAATTCTATTTCTGTTTTAGCAAGAATCAATCCTTTTGTTTTCCAGTCTAAGTCTGTTACATTTTTAAATTCATCTTCGAAAAATTGCATGCGTGCAATTTCGAAATAGGTAAGATACTTGGCATTATTTACATGACCTAACTTATCAATATCGGCAAAACGAACTTGAATGTGCGATGTATGAAAATCAAGCATTCCCTAAAGGTTTAATTTTATCTAATTGTGTGTAAACAGAATTATTACTTTTGTACTCCGGAACCATTTTTTTCATCTGTTCCACAATGGCAAAATTATCTTGTTTTTCAAATAAGCTGATTAGTTTTTCGGTATCGGCATTAATAGTTTCTAATGGCTCTGTGCTTACTTTGGCAATTAAAATTTGTTTATGATGAGTAGGTAAATTATTTTCTCCGGCAGTCAATAATTCTTCGTATAATTTTTCTCCCGGGCGTAATCCTGTGTAAACTATTTTAATATCCTTATCAAGTTCTAATCCGGAGAGTTTAATCATCTTTTTAGCAAGGTCAACAATTTTAACCGATTGTCCCATATCAAAAATAAATACTTCGCCACCTTTTCCCATAGCTCCTGCTTCTAAAACCAATTGGCAGGCCTCAGGAATAGTCATGAAAAAGCGTGTAATTTCTGGGTGGGTAATGGTTATAGGCCCACCTTTTTCAATTTGTCTTCTGAATAAAGTAATTACAGAACCATTAGAACCTAATACATTTCCAAATCGAGTAGTTATGTAACGTGTATTGGAATGATCGTTTAAGGATTGAACATATTTTTCGGCAATGCGTTTAGATGCTCCCATTACACTAGATGGATTAACCGCTTTATCGGTAGAAATTAAAACAAACTTTTCGCATTGGTATTTATGTGCTAAATCGGCAGTAATTTTTGTTCCTAGTACATTGGTTAAAATTGCTTCTGATGGGTTTAATTCCATTAAGGGTACATGCTTGTAGGCAGCAGCATGAAAAACAATTTGAGGACGAAATGTTTTAAAAACATTTTCCATACGCTCTTCATGTTTTATATCGCCAATAACAGCTTCAAATTGTTGTTGATTATATTTTTCATTCAACTCAAGTTCAAGCTCAAAAAGAGGTGTTTCGGCCTGATCAAGCAAAATAATTTTTTTAGGATTAAATCGTAATGCTTGTCTCACAATTTCGCTTCCAATAGAACCGGCAGCACCTGTTACTAATACCACTTTGTCTTTTAATTGTTGGCTAATAGCTGCATAGTCTAATTGAATAGGATCGCGTTCGAGCAAATCTTCAATGTTAATTTTCTTTATTTGCTTAAAACTTAATTCTCCGTTTATCCATTTATCTACCGGAGGAACATTTAATACTTTTACATTGTGTTGTAAGGCTGTTTCAATAATTTCTTTTTTTCTGTCGGCACTTAATTGTTGAACAGATATGATTAAATGTGCTACATCGTTTTTGGATAAAACATCGCCAAGTTTGGTTGATGAAAAAATTTCCGTTCCTTCAATCTTTTTACCTTGTTTTTTTACATCGTCATCAATAAATGCAATTACGTTATATCTACTACGGGCATCTCTGTCTATAGCACGTTTGGCAATAACTCCAGATTCTCCTGCTCCAAAAATTACTACATTGCGTTTTTCACTCTTTGGATTTTTTATCTCAGAATACAATACTTTAATGATAATTCGAAATGTTATCATTAAAAATACCGTAGCCATGTATTCAATAATAACAATTGAAAAGGGGAGTATAAACTCTCCGAATAAAAAATAATAGCTAAAAATGTTGATGGCAACAAAAAAAAGTGTAGTTAAAGTATTTACTAAAAAAATGCGTTGAGCATCATTACTTCCCGTATATCGAACTATTCCCGCATAGGTTTTTCCAACTAAAAAACTGATTGCCCGGATACCCGGAATAATAATGAGATTTAATTTTAAAAGATAATAAACGCCTAAAGGAATTTTAAAATTAAACCTTAGCATAAATGCCAAAAGAACAGCAGTTATACAAAAGCTTAAATCAATTAAAAAAATGATCCATCGGGGAGTATTTTTTTGTGGAAAATACATGGGTATTAATACTGTTCTTTTTCGTTAGGAAAATCGAGCGATTTCACATCGCTTATGTATTGCCCAACGGCAGTTTTTATTTGATCTCCCAAATTTAAATATCTTCTTAAAAAACGCGGGCTGAAATCAGTATTTAAGCCCAGCATATCATGTAATACAAGTACTTGACCATCAACACCATTTCCGGCACCAATACCAATAATTGGAATAGAAACTTCTTTTGCAACCTGTGCAGCGAGTTTGGCCGGTATTTTTTCCAATACTATAGCAAAGCATCCTATTGTTTCTAATATTTTGGCATCTTCTAACAAACGTTCTGCTTCTTCTTTTTCGGTTGCTCTTACAGAGTAAGTACCATATTTGTATATAGATTGTGGTGTTAATCCTAAATGTCCCATTACAGGAATTCCTGCTGATAAAATACGAATGATCGATTCTTTAATTTCCTGTCCGCCTTCTAATTTAACAGCATGTGCTCCGGATTCTTTCATTATTCTAATGGCAGAATTTAAAGCTTCTTTAGAATTTCCCTGATAAGAACCAAAAGGTAAATCAACCACTACCAAAGCTCTGTCAATTGCTCTGATAACTGAAGAAGCATGATAAATCATTTGGTCTAAAGTAATAGGGAGCGTGGTTTCGTGCCCTGCCATTACATTTGATGCCGAATCGCCAACTAAAATTACATCAATGCCCGCTTTATCAATTAATCCTGCCAAGGTATAATCGTAAGCTGTAAGCATGGCAATTTTTTCTCCTCTGCGCTTCATTTCTTGCAGCACATGGGTTGTTACTTTTTTAAATTCTTTTTTAGATACTGACATTGTTATCAAATTAGGATGCAAATCTACAATATTTAAACGGGTACTTAAAAAGATATTTGTTTAAGCATTGGCCTCATATTTTTTTATAGATTTGTAATCTTTTAATAAATGGTAATAAATGAAAAAGATAGTTTTTCCCATTCTTGGTTTAGTAGCACTTTTAAGCGCCTGTAGTACTGATTTAGATGTATTAGCTCCTTACAAAGATATAACAACTGTATATGGAGTTTTAAATCAAAATGAAAATATTCATTTTGTTAGAATAAGTAAAGCTTTTTTAGGACAGGCAGATGCCTCTGTAATGGCACAGGTGCCCGATTCTTCAAAATATCCGGTAGATGCTCTGGAAGTTAGAATTTTTGAATATGATGATAAAAATGTTCAGAAACGCGTTTTTTTATTAAAAGATACCGTTGTTAACAATAAAGAATCCGGTTATTTTTATTCTCCCAATCAATTGGTTTATTTTTTTAGAACAGATTCTAATACTCGCTTAAATCAGGATTATTCGTATTTATTGGAAATTAAAAACAAATTAAACGGACAAACCATTTACTCTGGTTACGATGACAAACAAAACAAACCTTTACCGGTACAAATGGTAAATAGTTTTAATATTATTAATCCAATGAATAATCCTGCGGCATCCATTTCGTTTTATGCAGTTACCAAGCAGAGTGATTACACCATAAAATGGACTTCTGCCAAAGATGGTTTGATGTATGATTTATACATGAATATGCATTATATAGCTGTAAATAAAAATTCTAACGATTCAATCCGCAATGTAATTACATGGAAATTTGCCAAAATTTTGGGAACAGATTTAAAAGGTACCAGAGATTTAGAATATAAAATTACTCCTGATATTTTTTACGGAAAGGTAATAAATGAATTTGAAAGTAAAGCCTACACAAAAGATAACTATTATATCATATTAGATACGCTAAACTTTAGATGGGATGTAGCCGGTGAAGATTTAGCCACCTATATTCAGGTAGCAGATCCAGGAACAAGTATTATTCAGGAAAGACCTGTTTTTTCTAATGTTCGTGTTCAAAACAGTAATGGAAAAACTGAAAAAGCTATTGGAATTTTTTCAACTCGCTACAACCAGTATATTTTTGAAAGAGCCATAAACAGAGATACAGCAAGAGAGATAAAAAGTATAGCAACCGATAAAAACATTGATGTGAGAAAAGTTAGATTATACACCCCAACACTACAAATTATTGATATTTAAAAACCGGTGTCTTTTTGTCATATTGTTGATCGGTTTAATAATTGAAATGGCAGCATTTTAAAACTTCCTTTTTTAGTTTATGACAGCTTTGTCAGTAAATATTTAATTTTTTGTAATGGCATAATCATTGAAAAAAAATTAGCAATTCAAAAAAATTAAAAACTAAAAACTAAAGATCTATGAGTAAAATTATAGGAATCGACCTTGGAACAACCAACTCTTGCGTTTCAGTAATGGAAGGTAACGAGCCGGTAGTAATTCCAAACAGCGAAGGTAAAAGAACCACACCTTCAGTAGTAGCATTTATTAAAGATGGTGAACGTAAAGTTGGTGACCCTGCCAAACGTCAGGCAATTACCAACCCTAAACATACAATTTATTCTATTAAGCGCTTTATGGGCTTAACTTTTGACGAAAGCAAAAAAGAAGCTGAAAAAGTGCCTTACGAAGTAGTAAAGGGAGAAAACAATACCCCTCGTGTAAAAATTGATGACAGGTTATACACTCCGCAAGAAATTTCTGCAATGATTCTTCAAAAAATGAAGAAAACAGCCGAAGATTATCTTGGGCAGGAAGTTACCGAAGCAGTAATTACTGTTCCTGCATACTTTAACGATGCACAACGTCAGGCAACAAAAGAAGCCGGTGAAATTGCAGGTTTAAAAGTACGTAGAATTATTAACGAACCAACTGCCGCTGCACTTGCCTATGGTTTAGACAAGAAAAGCCAGGATATGAAAATTGTAGTATTCGATTGCGGGGGCGGTACACATGACGTATCTGTACTTGAATTAGGTGATGGCGTATTTGAAGTAAAATCAACCGATGGCGATACGCACTTAGGTGGTGATGATTTCGACCAACGTATTATTGACTGGTTAGCTGATGAATTTAAAGCTGAAGAAGGAATTGATTTACGTCAAGATCCAATGGCATTACAACGCTTAAAAGAAGCTGCTGAGAAAGCTAAAATTGAACTTTCGAGCACTACTTCAACAGAAATTAACTTGCCTTACATAATGCCTGTTAATGGTATTCCAAAACACTTGGTTAGAACCTTAACAAGAGCTAAGTTTGAACAGTTGATTGACGATTTAATTAAACGTACCATCGAACCATGTAAAACAGCGTTAAAAAATGCAGGATTAACCGTAAAAGATATTAACGAAGTAATTTTAGTGGGTGGTTCTACTCGTATACCTGCCATTCAAAAAGCTGTTGAAGATTTCTTTGGTAAAGCTCCTTCTAAAGGGGTTAATCCTGACGAAGTTGTTGCAATTGGTGCAGCCATTCAGGGTGGTGTTTTAACAGGCGAGGTAAAAGATGTATTGTTACTAGATGTTACTCCACTTTCTTTAGGAATTGAAACCTTAGGTGGTGTAATGACCAAATTAATTGAAGCTAATACAACCATACCTACTAAGCGCTCAGAAATATTTTCAACAGCTGCTGATAACCAACCATCAGTTCAAATAGTGGTGTATCAAGGTGAGCGCCCAATGGCAAAAGATAATCGTAAATTAGGAGAATTTAATTTAGATGGAATTCCTCCTGCACCACGTGGTGTACCTCAAATTGAAGTTACTTTTGACATTGATGCAAATGGTATCTTAAATGTATCTGCTAAAGATAAAGCAACCGGAAAATCGCACAATATTCGCATAGAAGCCGGTTCCGGCTTATCTAAAGAAGAGATTGAAAGAATGAAGCGTGAGGCTGAAGCAAATGCCGAGGCAGACAGAAAATTAAAAGAAGAAGTAGAAAAATTAAACAATGCCGATTCTTTAATTTTCCAGTCAGAAAAACAATTAAAAGAATTTGGTGATAAAATTCCGGCAGAGAAAAAATCAGTAATTGAGTCTGCTTTAGCGCAACTTAAAACTGCTCATGGAGCAAAAGATTTAGCGGGTATTGATTCTGCAATGACTAGCTTAAACGCTGCATGGCAGGCTGCTTCGCAAGATATGTACAATGCACAACAGCAAGCAGCTAATACAGATGCCGCTCAGGCTGGGAATGCCGGTGCCGGACAAAGTAAATCAGATTCAGAAGTAACCGATGTTGATTTTGAAGAAGTGAAGTAATTAATCTGAATAGTTTAATTAAAGGGCAGCATTTAGCTGCCCTTTTTTATTTTTCATAAATCTTACTATATATATATATACAACAAAATAATTCTTAGTAATTTAGAAACAAAATTTAATTAACAATAGAGTCTTAAAAATTAAAGTAACAAGCTGATGAAAATCAATAGTAAAGTTTCAAACATTCTATTAAATTTGTCGAAATTAAAAATAGTTGATATATGAAAAAAATAGCTTCTACATTAATGTTAATTTCATGCATTTCATTTTTAACTAAAGCAAATGATAGTAAATCAAACAATGCTTATTATTTAGATGAAACATTGTTAGAAAATTCATTTCAAAATGCACAAGACATTACATCACAGTATCTAATGCTTGTTAATG
>CALKJP010000104.1 GCA_937995645.1 uncultured Bacteroidia bacterium | reverse complement strand
TCTACAAATGAAAGAATACGGTTTAGATCTTTTTTAATTTCTTCCTTAGCTTCATTTTCAAACTCTAAGCGAGAAAGATGCGCCAGCTTATCAATTAATTTATCATCTACCTGCATTATAAAAAAGATTTTAGAGGTTCGTTAATAGTATCAAAAACTTTCGATTTCAAAGATAATAAATCTTCTTCTGTCATTCCTTTTGTTTCGATATATGGATGTATCACAATTGTTGCTACTCCCGGCCTGCAACGCGATTTCCAAAAGGCTTTATCTTCGAGTAAATTCCAGTTGTTGATAAATGTTACCGGCACAATTGGAACTTGTTTTTCCAATGCCAGTTTAAATGCCCCGTTTTTAAAAGGCAGCATTTGAGGCGCTTTTGGAGCAATAGTGCCTTCAGGAAATAAAGCTACGCAATGTCCTTTATCAATTTCTGCTCCTGCTCTTAAAAATGCGCGATGCGAACCGGTTGTACTTTTTCTGTCAACCAAAATATTCATGTCTTTAAAGAAAATATTAAACAATGGGACTTTGCGTAATTCGTTTTTACCCATAAACACAAAGTAATCGCTAAAAACACAATAGGTTAAAACAATATCTAAATATGAAGTGTGATTGGCACATATTATATAAGGAGCTTTGGGAAGAGCTGCCATTTGTTTTTTATCTATCCAGATAAAATCGAAGTAAATAAGATAATTTGCCCAAACCCGCATGAGCTTAAAGCAATACTTATACCATGATTTATTGGATAAAAAGAGCGCAAATAACGGAAAAAGTACAATTAGTGTAAATACAAAATTGAGCAGAAAAAGTATTTTCCATGTTACACCGAATATTTGCTTAATTAGCCTCATATTTTTTTTAAAGGAGTGCTAAGTTATGCAATTATCAAAGAAGAGAAATTAAAATTTGTTCAAACTTAATCGCAATTATTCTTTCTGCGAGTATCAATAATGGATGATATTTTCCATCCGTGTTGTGTTTTTACCAATACAAAAGCATTGTTTCCACAATACGAAAATTTATCGTTAACGAAAAACTTATACGGTGTCCAAACGGTTGCAATAAGCCCATCTGTATGAATTTCAAAAGATTGTACTCGTTCATCCCACAAATCTTCTCTTGGAGCGCCAAGGGCTTCAATAAATTCTTTTAACGATTCTTCTTTTACCACTGTAATCCCTTCTTTGGTAATAAAAACAGTTTGCAACAACGCTTCAGGCCTAAATACTGCTTCAGCCTTACTTTTATTTCCAGAACGCATGGCATCAAACAATTGAATAATTACTTTTTTTATCTCTTCATTTTCGTTATCAGCCATTACCATAGCATTTGAGAAAAATGTAAGCACTATCAAATATAAACTTAAGGTCAATTTCTTCATTTTTTTTATTTTTTTATAAAAATAGCTCATTAACAAGCAATGTGCCTAACCACTTCAGTAAAATTTCAATCAAATATCAAAACCAAAATAATCAATAAGATATCGAATTGCCGGATTAACTACCAGCTATTATTGGGTTTATCCCTATTTACAAATTGTTTTCAATCCTTATAAGGGCATTGAATTACAATTTATTAGTCGATTACACATTTTTTAAATGTGTAATAAGGGGATTAATCGTAAATTTGTAGCCTGTTTTTATAAGCCAAAACCATGAGCGACCAAATAAAGCACGAATGCGGAATTGCCCTTATCCGATTATTAAAACCTCTGCAATACTATATTGATAAATATGGCACTCCGCTTTATGGAATCAACAAGCTTTATCTGCTTATGGAAAAGCAACACAACAGAGGTCAAGATGGTGCCGGAGTTGCCAATATCAAAATAGATATAGAGCCTGGGCATCGTTACATAAGCCGTTATCGTTCAGTATCACCCAAAGCAATACAAGAAATATTTGGGAAAATAAATGAGAAATTTATTGAAGTTCAAAAAAACAATCCTGCTAAATTAAAAGACGGAGAATGGATAAAAAATAATGTAGCATTTTCAGGAGAATTATTATTAGGCCATTTACGATACGGAACTTATGGTAAAAACAGTATTGAAAATTGTCATCCGTTTTTACGTCAAAACAACTGGAAAAGTAGAAACCTTGTGGTAGCAGGGAACTTTAACCTAACAAATGTTGATGAGCTTTTTAATCAATTAGTAGAACTGGGGCAACATCCAAAAGAAAAGGCCGATACCGTTACCGTAATGGAAAAAATCGGTCATTTTTTAGATGAAGAAAATGAGCGATTATTTAAGCAATTTAAAGAAAGAGGACATAATAATCAGGAAATATCTGAACTTATTTCAAACAATATTAATATTGCCCGAATATTAAAAGAAGCTTCTAAAAAATGGGATGGCGGCTACGCTATGGCAGGATTAATGGGACATGGAGGAGCATTTGTATTGCGCGACCCCAATGGTATTCGTCCGGCATTTTATTATCATGATGATGAGATTGTTGTTGTAACATCAGAACGTCCGGTGATTCAAACAGCCTTTAACATACCTATTGAAAGCATTAAAGAGCTTACTCCCGGATATGCTCTGATAATAGAAAAAGATGGCAAAATAAGCGAAACTCTCATCAACCAGCCTCAGGAAAAATTATCCTGCTCGTTTGAACGCATTTATTTTTCAAGAGGAAGCGATAAAGATATTTATACCGAAAGAAAAACCTTAGGTCATGCATTATGTCCAGCTATTCTTAAATCAATTGATTTTGATATAAAGAACACTGTTTTTTCATACATACCTAATACGGCAGAATTAGCTTTTTTAGGCTTAACAGAAGGAATACAGGAGTACCTAAACAAATACAAACGCCTCGAAATTTTAAAGTTGGGAGATAAAGTGGCCGATCCGCAACTTTCTGAAATTTTATCACTGCAACCGCGTGTAGAAAAAATTGCTATAAAAGACGCTAAGCTCAGAACTTTTATTACACAAGATAAAGAGCGCGATGACATGGTTGCTCATGTGTATGATACTACTTATGGTGTAATTAAAAAAGGTACTGATAACCTTGTAATCATTGATGATTCTATTGTTCGCGGAACTACTTTAAAACAAAGTATTCTGAAGATTTTAGATCGCTTAGGTCCTAAAAAAATAATTATTGTTTCATCAGCTCCGCAAATTCGCTATCCCGATTGCTATGGAATAGACATGGCTAAACTGGGCGATTTTGTTGCATTTCAGGCAGCTATTGTTTTACTAAAAGAAAACTTCAAAGAAAATTTAATTGAAGAAGTGTACGAAAAAGCAAAAGCACAAATGGAATTACCGTCTCATCAAATTCAAAATGTGGTAAAAGAAATTTACAAGCCTTTTACTGCAGAACAAATTTCAAAGAAAATTGCGGAATTGCTTCGCCCTGCTGATATTCATGCAGAAGTAGAAATAATTTATCAATCCATAGAAGGCTTACATATTGCTTGCCCTAACCATAAAGGCGACTGGTATTTTTCAGGAAACTACCCAACTCCCGGTGGAAACAGAGTAGTTAATCAGGCATTTATAAATTATGTAGAAGGAAAAAACGTTAGAGCTTATTAAGTATTTTTTTTATACATCCCTTTTCTGTAATTGCTTCTAACTTTTAATAAATCGCGAAACATTTCCATACTGCTTTTAAATGGTTTTATTTTGGTTGTTGCAGCATTATCAATCCAGCGTACGGGCATTTCTTTTATCTTATAATTTTCTAATTGAGCAAGGAATAACAACTCCACATCAAAACACCAACCTGTAATAGTCATTTTGGGAAATATTTTTTGAGCTACTTCGCGCTTTATCATTTTAAATCCGCATTGGCTGTCTTTTACATTTATTCCTGCTATAATTCTTGCCAATAATGCAAATGTTTTTCCCATCATTTGGCGATAAAATGGCTGTGCTGTAAGGATAAGTGATTCTTTTAAATTTCTGGAACCAATAACTACCGGATATTCATCAATATAGGTTAATGCGTTTTCAAGCTCTTCGATGGGGGTTGCTAAATCGGCATCTAAAAACAAAACATTATCTTTGGTTGCGTGCAGTATTCCGTTTTTTACGGTATAGCCTTTGCCTTTATTACAAGGGTTTTCAATTATTCTAATTTCAGGAAGAAATTTTTTGGCTAATTCCAGCGTATTGTCTTTTGAACCATCATCTACAACAATTACTTCAAAATCGTAATTTTTATGGCTCAAATAATAAAGTACAGCGCTTAAGCTCCGCTCAATATTGGCAGATTCGTTGTATGCCGGAATAACTACTGAAACAGGAATTTTACCCTTATCCACAAAATTGATTTATGCTAAAGCTGCTCGTTTTTCTTTTTTAATATCAATTGAACGTTGAATATCTTCCAGCTCTCCTTTGGGAATGGCACTAATTAGATTACGAGTATATTCGGTTTGAGGATTTGCATAAATATCATCTGCATAACCCATTTCTTCTATTTTTCCTTTATTCATAACTACCATGCGGTCGCTCATAAATTTTACCACTGATAAATCATGCGAAATAAATATGTAAGTAAACTTAAATTCTTTTTTCAATTCGTTTAATAGATTTAAAACCTGAGCTTGAACAGATACATCTAATGCAGAAACTGACTCATCGCAAATAATAAATTGCGGATTTAGCGCTAATGCTCTTGCAATACAAATACGCTGGCGCTGACCACCTGAAAACTCATGCGGATAACGATAAAAATGTTCAGCTGGCATATTTACTCTGTTAAGTAGCTCTATTACGCGTTCTTTTCGTTCTTTATCGCTACCTAAAATTCCATGTACTTTCATAGGTTCCATAATCGCTTCGCCAATTGTAATTCGTGGGTTTAACGAAGAGTATGGATCTTGAAATATTATTTGCATATGCTTACGAATTTCACGTAATTCTTTTGCGCTCAAATCGGCTATGTTTTTTCCATCGTATATAATTTCTCCGTCTGTTGGTTCAATTAATCGTAAAATTGTTCTTCCTAATGTTGTTTTTCCGCAACCTGATTCGCCAACTAGTCCTAAGGTTTCTCCCGGATATACGTCAAAACTAACATCATCTACTGCTTTTACATATTCGGTAGATTTAGCAAATATCCCTTTATTTATAGGAAAATAGGTTTTTACGTTTTTAATCTGTAAAACAGGTTGCTGCTTATAAATATCTTTTAAATGTGTTTCTCGTTCTTCTGCTGTAACAACTAAGTTATCGGTTACTTCTTTTACCGATTTATCGCTTTCGGTAACAGTACCATCAGCTTCTACACGCATAAAATCTGAAACTGTTGGAAGCTTATGTAATCTTCTGTTTAATGGAGGACGACATGCTAAAAGCCCTTTGGTATATGGGTGTTGCGGATTGCTAAAAATATCCATTACATTGCCTTGCTCAACAATTTTTCCTTTATACATTACCACCACTTTATCAGCCAATTCTGCAATTACTCCTAAATCGTGGGTAATAAACATTAATCCCATTTCGTGTTCTTGCTGTAATTTTTGCATTAACTCTAAAATAGTTTTTTGTACCGTAACGTCTAATGCTGTTGTAGGCTCATCGGCAATTAACAATGATGGGTTACACGACATAGCCATAGCTATCATAACACGCTGCTTTTGCCCTCCGGATATTTGATGCGGATAAGTATCAAATATTGTTTCAGGACGAGGTAATTGTACTTCTTTAAATAATTCAATGGTTTTTGTTTTGGCTTCTTGTTTACTTATTTTTTGATGAAGCATAATGGCTTCCATTACCTGATCTCCACAAGTAAAAACAGGATTTAAAGAGGTCATTGGTTCTTGAAAAATCATGGCAATTTCGTTTCCACGAAATGCACGCATTTCTTTTTCTGAAAGTTTTGTTAAATCTACCGAACCTTTTGTTTTTGAATGGAATATAATTTCACCAGATGCAATTCTTCCGGGAGGATTTGGAATTAGTTGCATTACTGATAATGAAGTTACCGATTTGCCAGACCCCGACTCGCCTACAATTCCAATTGTTTCGCCTTTATGTAAGGTAAAGCTAATATTGTTTACAGCTTTTACAATTTGATCTTCTGTTCTAAATTCTGTAACAAGGTTTTTAACTTCTAATAAAACTTTCTTTTCCATTCTTTGCTCGCTATTGTGAATTTTAAAAATAGCATTTTGATTTAAATGGACAAAAAAACTATTGATTTTTTACTAAATTTTCGACAAATGTATGATTACAAAAGGTGAAAATTTATTATTCGTAAGCTATAATGGAAATTGAAATAAATCCGCCTCCCTCATCACGTTCTTCACCAAACAGCGATATTTCAACTTTTTTAAATCCTTTGGCATCAGTTTCCCAAAGCAGATAATCATCTTTTGTTTTTGATTTGCCGTACTTATCGGTTAAAAATGTTTCTAATGCATTTCTTAAACTTAGGGCATTTGCGGTGATATCCTGATACACATCTATGGTAATTTCATATAATCCTTTTTCGGAAAAATAATAGTTAATGGTATAGTAATCGCTTTCGTTTAAAGTGGCATCGTAATATAAGTAATCTGTTGATTCATCACTTAAAACAGCTGTTTCTTTTTCTTTAACTTTATCTAATGACATTCCTAATTCTATTCCTCTAAAAATTCCTTCAGTACTTACTACTAATTTTTCTAATTCAGGTGAATATTCATTTAAATCTTTCACATTACTACAGGATGCAATTAATGTTGCAACAACAATAGCTAATAAAATAATTTTAATATATGCATTTTTAAACATACTCAACCTGATTATCGTCTAAAATTGACATTCCTTTGTAGCGCATTAAAAGCCTGCATAAAGTTAGTACATCTTTCTGGCAATATTCAACTATGCGGGGCAAATTATTTTCATGCCAATATATATCGTAAACTTTGCTTCCGTCTAGATCGTCTTTAGGTGATGGAATATTAAAAACTGCAGCTAATAATTTTAATGGGGTATAGCTTTTATAATCGCCAAATTTCCATAATTCCATTGTATCTAAATGCGATATTTCCCAAGGTTTTTTCCCTGCAATATCGAGCAATTTGGGAAGCTTTATTTCATTTATAAGCATGCGTCTGGCCATATAGGGAAAATCAAATTCTTTGCCGTTATGCGCACACAAATAGGTGTTTGTATGTATTCTGTTAAATTTATTGATTACTTCTACTAATTCTTCAAGTAATATTTTTTCATCGTGTCCCGAAACTGATTTTATACGCAAACGATAAGCTTGTCCATCTTTTTTAAAAAAACCTAAGGAAACGCAAATAATTTTTCCAAACTCTGCATAAATAGCCGCTCTGCGATATATATCGGCTGATGTTACATTTTCTTCCTTAATAATACTTCTTGCTTTTTCGTCCCATAGCTCTTGTATATGTAAAGGTGCATCGCTGTAATGCTTGTACTGCGTAGTAGTTTCAACGTCTAGAAATAAAATATTTTCTAATTTAATTTCGTCCAGCATTTTTTGGATAAGCAATTAAAAGTGATGCATCAAAACCGTTTATTTTAATTTTATCGTCTTTTATTTCTCCATATATAGAACGAACAAAAATCGTAAAACGATAAGTTTCTGTATCTATTTTTTTGTACATGTATTGAGACGGTATATTTCTACCATAAACTGTATGACTACTGTTTTTCTCCTTAATATTTTTTACAAAATCGTTCATTCCAAATTCTGCAATATTAGTCCCATTATTATCTTTAATAATATAACTATCCTTATCGGTATTAAATACAAGTATTAACGTATCCGATGACAAATAAATATTCTTTGTTTCATCCAGTGAATTATTATACGAATAGACATTAATCTGGGTCATTTCATCATAACCGCTAATTACAATATTTGATTCGTATGCGGTATAATAATTAAAGTTTTTTTTATAATATTCTTTATCATTTTCTCTCCAGCCATAATTATTTTGCAAGCCCATTTCGCTTAAAACAATTTCGGGTTTGTAAAAATATGTGCCTATTGAATCTTTTTCTGCAAATACTTTTTCTAAATCGTTTTCAAACCATGATTGGATTTTTTTATATCCATGAGTCTGGTCGAGATAACGAATGATAGAGGCTATTTCTGCTTCTGAAGTATATGAAATTGTGTCTTTTGCCGGTACAATTTTACCGTTTTGTAAAATATTATTTTCTGTAAGTAGTTTTTCTAATCGGCCAATCTGGCTTTTTTCTGATACGGCAAATGCTCCCCATTGACCAAATATCGAAAGCAAAGCTACTATTGAAAGGGTAACGGGTATCCACAGTATTCGCTTGGTTTTGCTGAATAAAAAATACACGATGGTTGCAAACAACCAAACAGTCAATGCAATTAAAAAATAACGATTTTCAGTAATGCCATAATTCTCAACTCTCACATAAATAGCAACTGCAAGCAATAATAATAAAGGGAATAATAAACGATAATACCAGCGTGCATATATGTTAATCCATTTGTTTTGTTCATTGTCTTTTACAGGATGAATCATTAATAAAGAAAAAATTCCTACAACTGAAAAACACATAACCAAATAAGAAACCCAGCCTCGTGGCAATTCCCATGATGCTAAAATTTTAAAGCCATATACATATAAAATTAAAAGATATACCGTAACTAATGGCAACAACACAAATTGTGTAAATACTTTTAAGCCTTTTGGATAGGAGGTATCTGCATCTAACTCGCGAATATTTTGAGGGATGCCCGCAAGAAAAAAGATTGTGTTAAAAACTATTGTAATAAATACCCATAAATGAAAATATACTTTCTCGTTAATTTTAACATCAAACAAATTATCAATTGCCAATAAGGCTATTGATAACCCACTATAAAGTACTCCGGAATACAATGCAGATAGCAGGAAACGTAAAAACAATGTTTTGTTAAATTGCCAGAAACCATTTTCGTTATATGTTTTTAAATAGGGGGAATATGCTACAAATAAATGCATTGCAATATTTAACACAAAGGTTCTAAGATAATCAACGAGATATAGTTTTTCGTCAAAATGCCAGTAGTAAATAAACACGATAATGAGAGCTACTATATGAAAAACTTTTTTGCGACCCTTATCAAAATCGCTTGTTTCGGTAATAAAAGTTACGCCTACAAAAAAGGGTAATGCAAGTGATAAAGTAAGCAACAACTTTATCCATGCTTCCATATTTTTTAAATCCTGATAACTCTGCTCAATAAGAAACATGGAAACAAATGCCGCTACCAATACGGTTATTACCGCTAAGGGAAAACGTAATATAACACACCATAAGGAGGAATAAATCTGATTAATTGATAGCAGCTTAGGTTTCATTAGTGAAATTTTACTTTATCATTATTCCTCTTTTATTTACAAGGGGTATATTTATCATATAATCTTTCGAAATTGTATCGGGAACAAACACAAACTTTTTATCAAAAATGGTTTTGTCGATATAAAAGCTCACCCAGTATTCATTGCTTAAGGGGAATACTTCCTGTACAATGGGTTCTATTATAGCATAAGAGTTTGGAGGTAATTCTTCTACATAATGTCGTAAGGTAGATGTTTTACGTTCTTCACCATCCAGCATACCATAACCGCGCGAAGTAACTAATACATTGTGTATTTTATCTTTTTTTAAATTGATGATATACACATTCCACTCTGCTTCACTTTTTAAAGATTCGGCCAATGGCGAATCATTTTCTTGAACAATGGCAATGGCAATATCTTCAACAAGTGGAGAGATGATATCTTTTTTCATATTTGCAAGAAAGAAGTTTCTTTTATAATATTTTTTCGGAGTTTTTCTTTGCGGCTAATTCCATTGCTGCATCTAAATAAATAAACATATCTTCCGGATGCGCATCGCTTGGCTGTGGAACACGCTTACGACCTAAGCGAACAACTATCAAATTTAAATCAGGAATACACCAAACATACTGTCCTAAAATTCCGCGCATGTAAAATATTTTATGTCCTTTATAATCGTTAACTATCCACCAGGAATAGCCATAGGTTTCTAATTTGCTTCCATCTTTTTGAACTAAATCTGCAGGAATTATTGAATTTGCAACATATTCAGAATCTACTATTTGTATTCCATTCCATCTTCCATAATCTCTGTATAGTTTTGCAAAACGGGCAAAATCACGTGCATTAGACATAAAGCAACAAAATGCTTTTTCGTTTCCGTTATCGTCTAAATTCCATTGTGCATTGTAATTAGCTCCCATTGGTTTCCATAATTTTTCAGATGCATAATCGCTTATTTTCATTCCTGTTGCTGCTTCAAGCACAAATGCTAATAACTGTGTGTTGCCGCTTAAATACTTAAATACTTTTCCCGGCTCTTCAGTAAGTTTATACTTTCCGTTTATTGTAAGTTTTCGCAAATCACTTCCGTAATAGGCTTCAGCAGGGTAAGCAAAGGGGTTTACATAATCTTCATCAAAGTTTATTCCTGAACTCATTGTTAGCAAATGCTTAATGGTAAGTTTTGCATTATCACCTTCTTTAAATTCAGGAATAAAATCACCTACCGGCTGGTCAACACTTTTTATTTTTCCTTCATGAATTGCTGCTCCTACCAACACGCTAACTATGGTTTTTCCCATTGAAAATGAATTGGAAAGCGATGAGTCTGAAAAATTTTCCCAATACTGTTCATACAATACGGAGTCATCTTTAATAACCAAAAAAGCAACGGTTTTATAAAACTCCATTTTTTCAATTAACGAATCGCTTATTTCGTATTTATTGTAATAAACAGAATTAGGCCAATCTTGTGAATTTGCAGTTTTGATGGTTCGATTTTCAAAAATTAGATGTTCATCAATTGTTGGGCCTGAGCGACCTTTGAGGTAGGTATTCGCTACACCTTTATACAAATAAGTTTTTTCTGTAACCCAAAGTGATATATGAATAAGTAGCAATACCGCCACAAATCCAAGTAGAAATTTTTTAGTAGTTGACATATTCTTAAATTTATAATGTAAACTGCATTTCGAACAGTTTACGAATTTCTTCTTTTAGAATAATTTTTACTTCTTCCATATTTATTTTTCTTCCTAATTCTCGTTCGAGTGAAGTTACATCTTTGTCTTTAATTCCACAAGGGACGATGTTATTAAAATAACTTAAATCCGTATTAACATTAAATGCAAAGCCATGCATGGTAACCCAACGGCTGCATCGTACTCCCATTGCACAGATTTTACGTGCTTTTTTAGGTTTAGTTGCATCTATCCAAACTCCGGTGTAACCCGGATAGCGTTCTGATTCTATTCCATACTTTGCTAACGTAAGAATAATTGCCTCTTCCAGAAAGCGAAGATATTTATGTATGTCGGTAAAGAAATAATCTAAATCTAAAATGGGATAACCTACAATTTGTCCCGGACCATGATAGGTAATATCGCCACCACGATTTATTTTATAAAAAGTTGCTCCAACTTTTTGCATTTCTTCATCCGAAATAAGCACATGATCGCGTGAGCCACTTTTACCTAAGGTATATACGTGCGGATGTTCACAAAAAATCAAATGATGAAGGGGTGCTTTTTGTTGCTCGCAAGAAAGATTTCTGTTTTTAACTTTTAAATCAATAATTTCAGCAAATATTTTTTCTTGATATTCCCAACATTGCTTGTAATCTATCAACCCTAAATCTTCAAATTTAACCAGCTTACTCATTACTTTTTAGCCAGCTCCGATTTTAAATTAGCAATTATATTTACTTCTGTTGCATCTACTCCTCTTAATTCTGCTGCATAAACAGAAACCCAATCTCCAAGATGTATAAGGTAAAGTGCTGCTTCGAGCGGATTATTTCCTTTGCCCATTAATTC
>CALKJP010000103.1 GCA_937995645.1 uncultured Bacteroidia bacterium | reverse complement strand
ATCTCCGATGTTTCTTGCTTTAAGTTCTTTTGGTATCCGATAGAAAGGAATAATCTTTCCGGTATGAAGAAAACTTTGTGTTTCTTCTTCTGTTATTCTGTCAAAGTCGGGATGAGCAAACTGAAATCGATCATATTTATCTATTGTAGGTTTTGCAGATACGGCAAAGAACTCGCCTTCCTTAAAAACATCATAAAAATATTTAGCTCCCTGAAACCAAACACATTCAAAGAATCCTGTATTATCCTTTAAGTGAACTTTAAGTATTTCTTTATTTCTTACTTTAATTATTTCCCGTTCAATAACTTTACCGATAACTGTTACCTCACCTTCATAGCCATTTAAAATATGACTGTAAGCTTTTGCTGCAGTAAGAACATTTGAGCGATCCAGATGTCGTGAAGGGAAATAGAACAAAAGATCGCGAATAGTTTTTATTCCGATTTTTGCAAATGATTCCGCCCGTTTCGGTCCAACAGATTTGACGTATTGAACAGAGGACTCAAGAATATTTTCATTATCAGATTTCATTGCCCGAAAAATAGAGTGTTACAAAAGCAAACTCAAATGATTTAAATTTAATTATCTTATGAAAGAAGATGTTATTAAATTTTATTGCAAGTAAAAATATTTACTTACACAGATAATTTTTTACCGCCTATTTTGACGGTGGCTTGATATTTGTTTTTTTTGAACTATTTTTTACGGAACGTAAATTGAAATGAATTAAACATAGCAGGAGATATAAACAATGCTTAAATATAAAACACGAAAGAATTTTTTAACAAACATCCTTCTTTTTATTTTCTTGAACTTAAACTTGTTCTTGAACTTATCGTGCAACACAATAGAACCAACCGATGACTTAAAACCCGGAAGAAGAGATTATGTTTGGACGGTTGATACTTTAGACAGTCCGAATAATGAATTAAGACGTACTTGGGCATCATCAGAAAATGATGCTTGGGCAGTTGGACCTGGCGGAATAACTGCTTATGATGGTTTGTGGCACTTTGATGGCACTGAGTGGCAACCATTTCCACAAGCCTTATCAATTTCACCAGAGTCTATTTATGGTTTTGCTCAAAATGATGTTTGGATAGGTGGTAATGATGGGAAGATTTTTCATTTTAATGGTAACGAATGGCTTCAAAATTATGTGTATTCAAAACAAGCTTCAAATTATGTTTTTATTGTGGAATTATGGGGTACTGCTCCAAATGATCTTTATGCAATTGCAATTGTTGGAGATGATGGATTTAAAAGTGCAATATTGCACTATAATGGTATCAATTGGAAAGAAATTTACTACTCTGAATTTCCAATTCAATTTTTTCGTGTACAAAAAGAAGAGGGCATATTATATCTATCTGGCCTAATTTTAACTAATGGTTCACAAGATGTTGCCTTTTATGAATATAAAAATAATATGATAAAAGAAATATATAGAAAATCACTAGGTGAAATAACCTTTGGAACTCTTAGTCAAATCGGAGACAAAACATATTTTTTAATAGACAAAGACCTTTGTCGTTTTATCAATGGAAACTTTGTTAAAGTTATTACATTCAATGTTGAACAATTTGGATATGGAGCTTATGGAAGAAATGAAAAAGACATTTTTCTTAGTATGCGAGACGGGTTGGCACATTATAATGGAGAAAATGTTGAATATCTTTATCGATTTTCAAATAATAATACCAATCCTTTTCCATATCCGGTTAATTTAAGAAATGCTGTCTTTTTTCCCGCACACGATAAGAATAATGATTTAAATCTAATATTAAGAGGGCACTTAAAAGATTAAAAATGGTTTTATTAAATAGAATATTTATAGGATTTAAATATTATTAAAAAGAGGTATTAGCAAAAAATAATTTTATTAAACAATTAGGAACTGGTGATTTCGGCACCACTCCCTTTAAGAGAATAACCCTGCAAGGCTTGCTACCTTAATTTCATTTATACTAAATGAAATGGCTATTCTGTTTTTAAATTTACAACAATTTATTATAAAGGAAAAAGCAATGAAAAAGAAACTTTTTTTATTCGCTCTTTTGGTTTTGTCATCTTTCCGGATATTATATCCTCAGACCTGGATAAATGAGGAGAAGGATCTTACTGCATCATCAACTAATATAGAGCAGTTTAAGAATAAAGGCGGTACACAAACTGTTTATCAAAGTTCAACCTATGCTATTGGTCGCAAACTAAATACTGATAGCTCTTCATTTATCTCTCGTTCTTACCATCAATTCAATTTATTAAGTTTTCCAACCAATACTCAGATTGATGAAGTAACGGTACATTATACAACTAGTGCGGGTACTTATTCTTATAAATTAACAAAAGTGAGCTCTGTCGGTACAGATGTTGCTGCAAATTGGAGTGCTATTGGCGGCGGCACTTCTATGGATGCCGGGATTGCATATAGTGCTGTTGAAAATAGTTTCGTATCAGCAAAAATTAAAACAGAAATGCAAAACCTTTTAACAAGCGGAAAAATCATACTAGGAGCATTGAGCGAAAATGAAACCGCCAATGATTCCTACGCCGATCTATATATTTGGTTGCATATTAAGTTCAGACGACCTGCACAAACTTTTCCTTATGTTTTACGCAATTACTATAAAGATCAAAATGGAGTTGGCATTATTGGTTTGGGTCTTGGCACTACACCAGACACGGTTGCAAGTCCTTACACATTTAATGCTACGGAAAACCAGAATATCAACTTATTGGCTTATGATAACCAAGATATTAGTACAAGAAGATATCTTTTTAATGATACTGAAGCCCCAATAGCTAAAAGCAAATGGCAACAGGATCTTTTTAACATTTATACAATTTTAGACTCATTGCCTGCAACGACAGTCGTTGCAAAATCAACGAACAGTGGTGCATCATTTCGTGCCTGGTTAAAACAAAATTGTAAAATAGACCAAACCCATAACACAGAGTTTGATGGTAATTTAACTCAACAAAATACTTCCTGGATTGTAGAACAAAACAATGGCTCTATAACTGCACCATTATCCAAAACAATTGGTTATAATAATTACAATTTTGCTGGGTGGATAGATAACTTAACACTTTCCCAAACAAGAGCGATAACAAATCCAACCGATAACCAAACTTACACAGCGCTGTATAAAGTTACTCATAAATCAAACACAGCCACTGCATACTCCAACCCAAGCCAAAGAAAATTTATTCAAACACCAGATGGAGTAAAACATATTTGTTATGAGAGTTTAAAAAAAGTTTGGTATGAGCTAAGCACAGATAACGGCGCAACCTGGATAATGGGCAATGGCGGTAAACCATTAAGCAGTGCAGATGCAAAAAATCCATCAATGTCATTTTATGGAAATCAAATCGGCATTGTTTGGCAGGAAAAAAGCGGTTACAGTTTTAAGATAAAGATGGCATTATTTTACGGAAGTAATTATTCTTCTTCTGTTTTCAGCACTGTTGCAGAAGAGGATATTGGATTGGATTACTCCTACAATGCAAATCCTGTAATTGCGTGGGGATACAATGGTAAAGTAGTTGTTGTTTGGTCAGGTATGGACTTATGTGCCAGTCCGTTTGGTGGCGTTGCGTTAAAATATGCTTATGGCAGTGCTTCATCAAATGGTATAAACTGGTATACGCAATGCGGCATAGATGGAACAGATGCAAACTCA
>CALKJP010000102.1 GCA_937995645.1 uncultured Bacteroidia bacterium | reverse complement strand
GACACTATCTTCGGAGTAAGTTATTTAACACTTGCTCCCGAGCATGAATTGGTTGAAAAAATTACCACTTCGGAGCAAAAAGCAAAAGTAGAAGCATACATAACTTATGCTAAAAATCGCAGCGAACGCGAAAGACAGGCCGATGTAAAAAAAGTAACAGGAGAATTTACCGGAGCTTATGCCATACATCCTTTTACAGGAAAACAAATTCCGATATGGGTGGGCGATTATGTTTTGGCAGGTTATGGTACTGGCGCAGTTATGGCTGTGCCTATGCACGATGAAAGAGATTTTGCTTTTGCAAAACACTTTGAAAAGGAGTTAACCCAACAACTTGGTCATAGCCCTTTTCAAAAAGTCGTTTTAAGTACAGAAGTAATTAAACACACCCCTAACCCCTCTCAAGAGGGGAATGATATTCCAAAATTTGAGTTTATTAAAAAAGAAAATAAAAATACATCTAACCCCTCTCAAGAGGAGAATGAAACCCAAAAAGAAAATAAACACACCCCTAACCCCTCTCAAGAGGGGAATGAATGTTATACTTTAAAAGAAGGGCGTATAATTAATTCCGATTTTTTAAACGGACTGGAAGTTAAAGAAGCAATAAAAACAGCCATTGCAGAAATTGAAAAACGCGGCATTGGAAAAGGGCAAATAAATTACCGGTTACGCGATGCCGTATTTGGCCGCCAACGCTATTGGGGCGAACCCATACCTATTTATTACAAAGACCTCTCCCCTAACCCCTCTACTAAAGAAGAGAAGAACACAAATAATTTAATTCCATGCGTAGTTGACGAAAAACATTTACCAATTATTCTTCCTGAGATTGATAAATATTTACCGACTGAAGATGGCGAACCACCATTGGCAAGAGCAGAAAAATGGTATTATGATTTAGAAAAAGGGGTATGCACTCCTCCCTCAGGGGGAAGAGCCGGAGGAGGGGTATTAGAATTTACAACCATGCCCGGTTGGGCTGGTAGTTCCTGGTATTTTTTACGATACATGGACCCCAAAAACGAAAAGGAATTTGTATCAAAACAAGCAGCAGAATACTGGAAAGAAATTGACTTATACATAGGCGGTGCCGAACACGCCACAGGACATTTATTATACTTCCGCTTTTGGACAAAATTCCTCAAAGACCTTGGCTACATTAGCATTGAAGAGCCCGCAAAAAAATTGATTAATCAGGGGATGATACAAGGAACATCTGCCATTATATTCAGAATAAACGGAACAAACAAAATAGTTTCAGCCGGATTGAAAAACAAATATGAAACCACTCCCATTCATATTGATGTGAATATTGTAGAAAACAGCATTGTAAACATAGAAGAATTAAAAAAATGGAGAGATGATTTTGCCAATGCCGAATTTGAGTTAGAAGATGGCAAATTAATTTGCCATCACGAAGTTGAAAAAATGAGTAAGCGCTGGTTTAATGTTGTAACACCGGATGTAATTTGCGAAAAATTTGGAGCAGACACTTTACGTTTATACGAAATGTTTTTAGGCCCGCTGGAGCAACACAAACCTTGGAATACAAACGGAATAACAGGTGTACATAATTTCTTGAAAAAACTTTGGAGATTAGTTATAAACGCTATTGAGACTGAAAAAGCCTCCCCTCAAGGGGGAGGTTTGGAGGGGGGGGCAACTAAAGCAGAACTTAAAGCTTTACACAAATGCATTAAAAAAGTAAACGAAGATATTGAGCGTTTTTCTTTCAATACATCGGTAAGTAATTTTATGATTTGTGTAAATGAACTAAGCGATTTAAGATGCAATAAGCGCGAAATATTAGAACCGCTTATTGTTTTAATTTCTCCTTATGCACCCCATATAGCCGAAGAGTTATGGAGCAAATTAGGGCATACTGAAAGTATTGAGTATGCACCATATCCAACATATAACGAAGCTTATTTAACAGAAGATAATTTTAAATATCCGGTTTCGTTTAACGGGAAAATGCGTTTTAACATTGAATTGCCAATTACCCTAACACCCAAAGAAGTAGAAGAAGCCGCACTTGCAGCACCCGAAGCTCAAAAATGGCTGGAAGGTAAAACTCCAAAAAAAGTAATTGTTGTACCCAAAAAAATTGTAAACATAGTAGTTTAATAATTTTGATTAAAAAAGGTAAATATCGCCACTACAAAGGCAAGGAATACGAAGTATTAGGCGTTGCCCGCCACAGCGAAACACTGGAAGAATTAGTTGTTTACAAAGCCTTGTATCAAACAGATGGAAACAATTTATGGGTAAGACCTTTAAAAATGTTTACTGAAGAAATTACAATTGATGGTATAACATTGAAACGATTTGAATTTATTGCCTAAAAAAAGAGCTCCGAAAATTTGGAGCTCATTTTTAGATTTTTTCTAAAATCATTTTCTCTACTTCCTCACTATCCCATATATGTTCAATGTTGGGCAATGCCATTATTTCCTGCATGATGGCTTCTTGGCGCAAACCCTCTTTAAGAGCAGTAGAATAACGTATATGCGGGCTATAAGTAACCATACTGTATAATGGAATCCACTTATCGGGATATTTTTCACTAAAGCGTGCTTCAATTTTTTTCTGTAATAAAAATTTAGCATCGGCTGTTTTATCGCGCATTTCAACAAAATTCATAATTGCTAAATCGGCAATGGCATCGCCATCAGGCTTACGCAACACCTGATATTCCTGTAAAATTTTTGGCCAGTCTTCCTTATGTTTTTCTATTAAACTATTTAAAACAACGCAATCTTCAAAACCACAATTCATCCCCTGTCCGTAAAAAGGAACAATGGCATGTGCTGCATCACCAATCAATGCAATCTTATCATTAAACACCCAAGGATAACACTTTACGGTTACCAATGAAGATGTTGGATTGGTAAAGAAATCTTCTACCAATGTGGGCATTAATGGCACTGCATCCGGAAATTCTTCATTAAAAAATTTTAAAACATCTTCCTTTGTTTTTAAATGTTCAAAAGATTTTTCAGCACCTTCGTGCGTTAAGAATAAGGTACAAGTAAAACTACCATCAAAATTTGGTAACGCTATCATCATAAAACTACCTCTGGGCCATATATGCAAAGCATTTTTTTTAATTAAAAAACTTCCGTTCTCTCCCGGAGGAATGGATAATTCTTTGTAAGAAGCCTCAATATAAAACTGATGATAATCAAATCTGTCGTTTTGTAATTGCATATTTAATCGCACAGCCGAAAAAGCACCATCAGCACCAAACACCAAATCCGGATTTAATGTTGTAACATTATTTGTTTCAGTATTAATAAATTTTATCGTCCCAGTATTTTTATCCACATAGTCGCAACGCTCGTTAAAATGCATACTAATATTAGGCTGCTGCTCGGCTAAATCCATTAGTTTCATATTAATTGCTCCGCGCGAAACAGAATAAATAGCTTGTTCTTTTTTACCATAAGCTTGATACGCTGTAGATCCATCTTTATGATGAATAAAACGCCCATACATGGGTATAGCAATTTTTCTGATTTCATCAGCAATGCCAACCCCTTCCAAACCTTTCCATCCTCTGTCACTCAATGCAAGATTGATTGACTTTCCGGCAGATATTTTTGCTTTACGCATATCCGGTCTGCGTTCGTAAATATCCACTTTATGGCCTCTTTTCGCTAAATAAATTGAAAGCAAAGAGCCTACTAATCCTGAACCTGATATTACTATGTTCATAAAAAGAATTTTATTGAAACTGATAGATACTAATTGAGATTAATTGTTGCTTTTATTCTTGTGTCCTTTATTTTTCTTTTGAAAGGTTGCTATATAATTATTTAATTTTAAACTAAAGCCATTGCTAATATTTGTATAGGACTGATAATACTCCTCACTAATCAAATTTTGCTCTTTCAGTAAACTTAACCAATGGTTATTTGCTTCATAATATGAGTCACGTGCAAAATAATAAAACATTAATTTTTCTAAATAATGATATCTATCGTATCCTTCTGCAATATTTGCACCAATAGAATCTGTAGCACACACAAACTGATCTCCCATTATTTTTTTTCATTCCATTCAAGCCCATTATAAACTTTCCAAGCTATTACAGAAAGTTCTCTGGCAAGCTAATAAACTTCTAAATCTTCCAGTTTTATATATTTCTTTTCTTCACTCAAAATATTAAGCTTTAAAAGCTATATTAATTTTTATTCACAAATAATGGTCTACAAACAGTCTCTACTAATCTCAATTAGTATCTATTAATATCTATCAATCTCACTTTATTTATTCATTTCTGCATAATTCTTAAAGAACAATGCAATGGTTTCTATTCCTATTAAATAATTGAAAATACCATAATGTTCGTTTGGCGAATGGATAGCATCTGAATCTAACCCAAAGCCCATTAAAACAGAATCTAAACCTAAAATTTCTTTAAACTGAGCTACAATGGGCACGCTGCCTCCACCGCGAACAGGAACAGGAACCTTGCCAAAACTTTGCTCCATAGCTTTGCTCGCAGCCTTATACGCTACCGAATCGCTCGGAGTAACAATTGGATTTCCTCCATGATGCGGTTTTACTTTTACTTTTACCGATTTTGGAGCAATACTTTCAAAATGTTTTTGGAAAATTTCAGTAATTTTTTCGTGATTCTGGTTTGGCACTAAACGCATTGAAATTTTTGCATAGGCCTTAGAAGGTAATACCGTTTTTGCACCTTCGCCAATATAACCGCCCCATATACCGTTTACATCTAAGGTCGGGCGAATTGAAGTATGCTCTATTGTGGTATAGCCTTTTTCACCATGTACATCTTCAATATCTAAATGCTTTTTATATTCATCCAGATTAAAAGGGGCGCTATTTAAAGCTTTACGTTCTTCTGCCGACAACTCAACCACATCATCATAAAATCCCGGAATGGTAATGTGGTTATTTTCATCTTTTAAAGATGCAATCATCTCACATAAAATATTGATTGGATTAGCCACTGCACCTCCATAAACCCCTGAATGTAAATCGCGATTAGGACCAGTTACTTCAACTTCGACATAACTCAAGCCTCTTAAACCAACGGTAAGCGAAGGAACATCGTTGGCAATCATACTGGTATCTGAAATTAAAATCACATCTGCGTTCAGTTTTTCTTTATTGGCTTCTAAGAAAGGACCTAAATTATCAGAACCAACCTCCTCTTCGCCTTCTATCATAAATTTTATATTACATGGCAAAGTATTGGTGCGCATCATCAACTCAAATGCTTTAATGTGCATATAAAATTGACCTTTATCATCAGCTGCTCCGCGTGCATAAATTTTTTCGTTTTTTATTACCGGTTCAAATGGTGGCGAATTCCATAAATCCAATGGATCGGGTGGTTGCACATCGTAGTGTCCGTAAACTAAAACGGTTGGTAAATTTTTATCAATAATTTTTTCGCCATAAACCACCGGATAACCTTTTGTAGGGCAAACCTCTACATTATCTGCTCCGGATTCAATTAAACGTTTTTTTACTTGTTCGGCGCAGTTAAATACATCTTTGCTGTGCTTAGGATCGGCACTTACTGAAGGGATTTTAAGAAGGTCGATTAACTCTTGTATAAATCGATCTTTGTTTTGCCGGATATAATCTTTTATATATTGCATTTTATTAAATTTTAAGAAAGGGCTAAGTTAATAATTTTTAACCGCTATGTTAATTCTGACAAGGTGCAAATGTGATTTTTTTACTCCACTTAAAAACTGACTTTGCTTACAATATTGATTTATTAATTAATAACTTAGCATTATGATTTATCTGGATTACAATGCCACAACACCTGTTGATGAGCGAGTTTTACAAAAAATGCTTCCTTATTTTTTGGAAAAATTCGGGAATGCAGCAAGTAAAACCCACGCAGCCGGATGGATTGCAGATGAAGCCGTAAAACAAGCCCGCAAACAAGTGGCTGATTTTATTGGCGCTGTTGAACAGGAAATTATTTTTACATCAGGAGCTACTGAGGCCATAAACCTTGCTATTAAAGGCGTTTTTGAAGCATACAAAAACAAAGGGAATCATATTATTGCCGTTAAAACAGAGCACAAAGCCGTTTTAGACACCTTAGAAAATTTAGAAAAAAAAGGGGCAAAAATTACCTTGTTAAATGTAGATAAAAACGGATTGATTGATTTGGATGAATTGGAAAAATCAATTAACGAAAAAACCATTTTGGTATGTGTAATGCTTGCCAATAACGAAACAGGTCTGATACAAGCTATAAAAGAAATTGCAGAAATAGTTCATAAAAAAAACTGCATTTTCTTTTGTGATGCTACTCAGGCTATAGGTAAAATCCCTGTTGATGTAAACGAGTACGGAATTGATTTAATGTGTATTTCAGCGCATAAATTTTATGGTCCGAAAGGAGTTGGCGGATTGTATGTAAGAAGAAAAAATCCGCGTGTAAGCCTAATTGCTCAAATAGATGGTGGTGGGCATGAGCGCGGTTTGCGTTCAGGAACCTTAAATGTGCCTGGCATTGTAGGACTTGGCGAAGCCTGTGCTATTTGCAATTTTAATGAATCTGAAAAAATAAAATTGCTGCGCGATGAATTTGAAAAAAGAATGCTTCAGTTGGAAAATATTCATATAAATTCTAAAGATTACCTACGCCTACCAAATACTTCGAGCATAACTATAAAGGGCATAAAAGCCGATGCTTTAATTTCAAAAATTCCGGATATTGCTATTGCAACCGGTTCTGCCTGTACTTCTGCGCTTGCCCGACCATCTCACGTATTATCTGCTATGGGGCAAAGTGCAGAAGATGCTTATGGCAGTATTCGTATCAGCATTGGTAAACACACTACTCAAGAAGAAATTATTGCCGCTGCCGATAAAATTATTCAGGCTGTAAAATTGCTGAGAAAATAATTTATTACGATTTTGTAAGCATTATAATTCGCTTAATTTACCACCACCTTTTTAACCTCTCTAAAACCATTAGAGCCTGTTACGCTTACATAATAAACGCCCTTGCTGTATGCCGTTAAATCTATTTGATGATTTACAGAATTATTAATTTGCTGAGCTAATAATTGCTTACCATATACATCCATTACATTTAATTGCAATGGCTCCTGTTCGTTTAATGTTTGAACATAGATAGAAAAAATGCCTGTATTGGGGTTGGGGCGTATATTAAATTCTTGTTTGGGCAAATTATTTTTTTGCTCGTTTAAACTTGTATTAATT
>CALKJP010000101.1 GCA_937995645.1 uncultured Bacteroidia bacterium | reverse complement strand
ATTTCTGAAATAATTTCTTTTTCAGATATTTTAGAAGGGTCGAAAGAAACTGTTGCTAAATCTTGTTCAAAATCAATTTCAACAGAATTTACGCCTGCTAAAGCTCCAACTTTTTGTTTTATGGTGGCCACACATCCATGTTCACACATCATTCCTTCTATTTTAAGCCTTGCAACTGATTCGGTAGCATCGGCATTGGTAACATATTCAATTGCAGGTAAAGGGCGCTCTGGCATTTCTCCACTGCAAGCACTTAGCAGCACAACTGTAAAGCATGCTATGGCGATATTTTTTAAAACATTTGTTTGCATATTAAGATGCTTTATAAATTCCTGAGTCGTTAATGGCTTTTTTCAATATTTCTAATGACGTTTGAGCATCATCAAAAGTTACAAGAGCTTCTGCATTTTCTAAAACAATATCTGCTTTTAAAACGCCTTTTTCGTTACGTAAAATATTTTCAACTGCTTTTTTACAATGTCCGCAGGTCATTCCCTGAACATTTATTGTGCTTTTTACTTGTGCCATATTATGCAAATTTACAAAATATCTGACAGTATAACTTATTTAACATTTTTAAACTGCTTTTAAGTTATCTTTGAAACAATTTTTACCTCCTTCTTATGATTAATTCTACTCGCTTTCTTCCTTGGATAATACTTATTGCGCTTGCATTTGTATGGGGTAGTTCATTTATATTAATGAAACGAGGATTAGAAGTTTTTTCTTCAACACAGGTGGCTTCGCTAAGGATTTTTATTGCTTTTTTATCCTTACTTCCTTTTTTAATTTTAAAATATAAATATATGATTGGCCAAAAAGCCAAATGGCTATTTTTGGTAGGCTTATTGGGCAATGGTATTCCGGCTTTTTTATTTACGCGCGCCCAGTTGGGTTTAAGCAGTGCGGTTACTGGTATGCTTAATTCATTAACCCCCTTATTCACTCTAATACTTGCTGTTTTGGCATTTCAGGCAAAAACAAAAACCATAAATATTGTGGGGGTAATAATTGGTTTAATTGGTGCTTGCGGATTAATTTTCTATAACAGTTCGTCCGATTTTTCAGGAAACATCGTATATGCTTTTTATGTAGTTATTGCTACGATGTTGTATGCCATAAGTGTAAATGTAATTAAAAAGCATTTACAGGAAATTGACTCTATCGTTATTGCAACCTGCGCTTTTTCTTTTGTAGGTCCTTTTGCCGGAATTTATTTGTTTTCGAGTGATTTTATTTCGGTAGTAATAAGTAATTCTGAAGCATGGAAGGCTTTAGGCTATATTAGTATTTTAGCGGTAATTGGGAGCGCTTTTTCGGTAATTATTTTTAACCGATTAATTAAAATGACCAATGCTCTTTTTGCGTCATCGGTTACTTATTTAATTCCGGTTGTTGCAATGTTTTGGGGGGCATTAGATGGTGAACAAATTCTCTTTATTCATTTTATATGGATAAGCGTAATTCTGGCAGGGGTTTATCTGGTTAACGTGCAGAAGTAAGGATACGAACAACAAATTAGTTACGAATTAAACGAAAACAAAAGTTTAAACCATTAATCCCAATATTGTCATTAGACTTTTTTATGCTTCGCAGCGAATTAGATTTTTTAGGATTTCTTGAGTTTTTTATATTTATTTAATGGTAAGAAATCCTAACAAGATCTAAATCGGGCTTGCTTGTTGGCAGACAGGGTTAACCCGGATTCATCCCACATGACAAAGGTGGGTTAATCATATTTTATTTATTATCGAAGTTGCCTATTTCAAACAGCTAACAGCAAGACTTTCAACTAAAAATAAAGGACATTAAAACTCTACCAATGTTCCAACAGAAGAGCCGGTAACTACTTTGTTTAAATTTCCCGGTTTATTCATATCGAAAACAATAATTGGTAATTTATTTTCATTACAAAGGGTAAATGCTGTAAGGTCCATTACATTTAATCCTTTTTCGTAAACTTCATTGAACGATATGGTTTCGTAGCGTGTTGCTGTTTTATCTTTTTCCGGGTCGGCTGTGTAAATACCATCCACACGAGTTCCTTTTAAAATTACATCGGCTTCTATTTCAATTGCCCGAAGAGATGCTGCCGTATCTGTTGTAAAATAAGGATTTCCAGTTCCTGCGCCAAAAATTACCACACGTCCTTTTTCTAAATGGCGAATGGCTCTGCGCTTGATATAGGGTTCACAAATTTGGTCCATGCTAATGGCTGATTGTAAACGAGTTTGTATTCCTATTCTTTCTAATGCTGATTGTAGCGCCATACTATTAATTACTGTAGCCAGCATTCCCATGTAATCGCCCTGAACACGGTCTATTCCTCCTTGCTCTGCTTGTATTCCTCTAAAAATGTTTCCTCCTCCAATTACAATTCCTATCTGTACCCCTTTTTCAGCTATTCCTTTAATTTCTTCTGCGTATTGTGAAAGGCGGTTATGGTCGATTCCAAATTGTTTGTCGCCCATTAGTGATTCTCCGCTAAGCTTTAAAAGGATGCGTTTATATTTAAGCATGGTAAGAATTTTTTATATTGATTTTGCGTTCAAAAATAGAAAAATATTACGGGCAAAAAAAAGTCCCGATAAAATCGGGACTTAAATTTTTAACTTAACGAAACGCGTTTAAATGCTGTAACGCTTAGGTCTTTATCAATTCCTTGCAAGTATTGTCCTACGGATTTTTTATTATCAACAATAAATTCTTGTTCTATTAAAGTAGATTCTTTAAAGAACTTATTTAGTTTTCCTTGTGCAATTTTTTCAACCATATCTTCAGGTTTTCCTTCTGCACGAGTTTGTTCGCGCGCAATTTCAAGTTCTCTTTCTAATGTATGGGCATCAACTGAGTTTCTATCAACAGCAATTGGGTTCATTGCGGCAACTTGCATTGCTATATTTTTACCAACTTGTTCGTCAGCAAAAGTTTTAGAAAATCCTACAATGGTAGCTAATCGGTTTCCGTGGTGAATGTATGGAGTAACTTTTTCTGCGGTAAGAACTTCAAATGCTCCGATATCGATTTTTTCACCAATCTTACCAACCATTTCCATAATTTTATCAGCAACTGTAATATCGCTGTTGAAAGCTGCTGCTTTTAATTCTTCAACGCTATTGCAATTTTTAGTAATAGCAATATTGGCCAAAGTAGATGCAAAATCAACAAATTCTTGGTTTTTAGCAACGAAATCTGTTTCGCAGTTTACCATCACCACAACGCCTCTTTTGCCTTCTGCATTAACTTTTGCAATGACAGCTCCTTCTTTAGCTTCTCTGTCGCTGCGGTTTGCTGCTACTTTTTGTCCTTTTTTACGTAGGTAATCGATTGCTTTTTCAAAATCGCCATCAGATTCGGTAAGTGCTTTTTTGCAATCCATCATACCTGCGCCAGTAATGGTACGCAGTTTATTTACATCTTGTGCGGTAATAGTCGCCATAATTTTTGATTTAATTTTTTGTTATAAATTATTCTGCTTTTGCTTTTCTAGAGCGAGTTCCTGTAGCTTTTTTTGCTGCCGGTTTTTCTTCAGCTGTACCTGCTTTCTCTTCTGCCTGTGCTTCTTTATCTTGCTTTCTTTCTGATAATCCTTCTTCTATTGCAGCGGTTATATGATCTAAAATAACCTTAATTGATTTAGAAGAATCATCGTTAGCAGGAATTGGATAATCTACCAGTCTTGGATCGGAATTGGTATCAACAATGCCAAATGTTGGGATGTTTAATCTTCTGGCTTCTGCTACGGCAATATGTTCTTTATTGATATCAACAATGAATAAGGCAGCCGGAAGGCGGGTTAAGTCAGCAATACTCCCGAGGTTTTTTTCTAGTTTTTCGCGCTGGCGGGTAATTTGTAATTTTTCTTTTTTTGAAATATTATCAAAGGTTCCATCGGTCATCATTTTGTCGATAGAAGCCATTTTCTTAACTGCTTTTCGAATTGTAGCAAAGTTTGTAAGCATACCACCAGGCCAGCGTTCGGTAACGTATGGCATGTTTACTGATTTTGCTTTTTCTGCAACTACTTCTTGTGCTTGTTTTTTAGTAGCTACAAACATAATTTTTTTCCCGGATTTTGCAATTTGCTTTAAAACTTTTGCGGCTTCATCAAGCTTTGCAATAGTTTTGTTTAAATCAATAATGTGGATACCGTTTTTCTCCATAAAAATATACGGAGCCATGTTTGGATTCCACTTTCTTTTCAGGTGACCGAAGTGAACGCCTGCTTGTAATAATTCTTCGTGTGTTGCTTTTGACATTTTGTTTTTAGATTTAGTTTGTTATTCCGTTAACCAATTTAACAGGCAATTGCCGGGTGGCTTGAATTTTTCAATGGCCCCAGCAATTTAGATGTTAAACTAAAATTGTATGATAGTAAATTCCGGAAGCAAATATTAACGTTTGCTGAACTGGAATCTCTTTCTTGCTTTTTTGCGACCAAACTTTTTACGCTCAACCATTCGAGGATCTCTTGTTAGCAATCCTTGTGCTTTTAACAATGGCCTGTTTTCTTCGTTTACCTCTACTAAAGCCCTAGACACGGCCAAACGAATTGCTTCTGCCTGACCCTTAATGCCCCCTCCGTAAACATTAACTGTTACATCGTATTGCCCAACTGTATTTGTTATAGCAAATGGCTGGTTTAAAGTATGCTGAAGAATACTTGTGGTGAAATATTCTTTCGCATCACGATGATTAACAGTGATGTTACCATTACCTTTTTTAACGAAAACGCGAGCTACAGCCGTTTTTCTTCTTCCTAATGCGTTAATTACTTCCATTGTAATTATTTGATAACTGATTTAATATCTATTTTTTTGGGTTGTTGTGCTTCATGTGGATGAGAAGCTCCTGCATATACATGTAAGTTGCCATAAACGGCTCTTCCTAAACGTGTACGAGGCAACATTTTTTTAACTGCTTTTTCAATAATTGCAGTTGGGTTTTTTTCCAATAATTCTTTGGGTGTAGCAAAACGCTGACCTCCGGGATATCCTGTATGACGGACGTAAATTTTATCTTCTTCTTTGGTTCCTGAAATTTTTACTTTTTCAGCATTGATAATAATTACGTTATCTCCACAATCTACGTTTGGGGTAAAGTTTACTTTGTTTTTACCTCTTAAGAGGTATGCTACACGAGAAGCTAATCTTCCAAGTGTTTCTCCTTGGGCATCAACAAGTAGCCACTCTTTATTAACGGTAGCCTTGTTGGCAAAAACTGTTTTATAACTTAAAGCGTCCACAGTATCTTGATTTTTATGTTATTAACTATTTAGGGGCTGCGAAGATAAAACATTTTTGTTTTGCTGCAAAAATTATTAACAGATTTTTCAAATAAAAAGATAGAATCTGCCTGTTTTTGTGTATTTTAGGCTTATGCCGGATGTGTTAAAAAGTAAAGGTGTATTTTCGATGTATTGTTTTTTATTGGCTAGTTAAGTATAACCATGTTTCGGGGTTCATTAATGTTGACCCTTTCCAGATTTCGAAATGTACTTCTGTTTTGCCGTTGTCATCGGTTTCTACTACGCCAATATTTTGTTTGGTTTTTATTTTATCTCCTTTTTTTACCAATACATCTCTTAAGTTGGAATACACGGAAAGGTATTCTCCATGTCGAATCATCACTACTTTTCCGAACCCCGGAACGGTTGCCAATCCGGTTACTTCGCCTTCGAAAACGGCTCTTACGGGAGCATCTTTTTTGGTACTTATATCAACTCCATTGTTTTTAATGGTAATTCCTTTTAAAACGGGGTGTGGTTGTTCTCCGTGTTTTCCGGTAATGATGCCTTCGGCAACAGGCCAGGGTAGTTTACCTTTGTTTGCCTCAAAGGTATTGGATAATTTTTGAGCTTCGGGAGTTAATGTAAGCCCTTTTTCTGTGGGTTTTACTCCTTGGTTATTGGCCTTTTCTCTTGATTTTCTGATTTCTTCTTCAATTATTCGTTGAATGGCTAATTGTAATTGTTTTTGCTCCTGCTCTTTTTCACGAATCTTTTTTAGTAATTCTTTTTCTTGTTCTTGCAGCTGTGTAAGGGTTTTTTCTTGTTCTGTTTTTTCTTTTGCCAATACCTGTTTTTCCTGCTCTTCAATGTCTAATAATTGTTGCTTTTGACGTTTTTTCTCTTCGAGTTCGGCATTCTTTTTATTAAGCAACTCTTGTGTTTTTTCAATCATTTCTGCTTGCTTTTGGCGGTAGTAGGAATATTGCTGCATATACTTTAGCCTGCGGTAGGCCTGACTAAAATCCTGAGCAGAAAAAATAAACATGATTCGCGAATATGCGTCTTGATTTTTATAGGCATAATAAATCATGCGCGCGTATTCTTCTTTTAATTTTTGCAAATCGTTTTCGAGCGATGTAATAACCTCTTTGTTTTCTTTTATTTGTTTTTCTGCTAATCGAATTTCGGCCTGAATGGTTTGGATGAGTTGTTCGCGTACACTAATTTTTTTATTTAGGGTTACCAGCTGGTTTAAGGACAGTTTTTTGCTTTTTTTGGTTTCTTCCAGTAAACTTTCGGTTTGTTTAATTTCCTTTTGTAGTTGTTTTTTTTTGTTTTCAAGCTCTTTTTTAGATTGCGCAAAAAGACTTTGTTGCAATACAACAATAACAAGTAAGATTATATATTTACTTAATTTGCTCATACTTTTCGGGCACTGTATATGGGAATGTAATCTCTGTATTTAAGGTAATTTTTGAATATGTAATGGTTAGTTTTGCCGCCTGGCCTCCACTAATCACAAGTTTAATTTCATGAGGAATATTGTTGCCGTCTATGTTGGTAAAATTGCTATAAAAAATATGCAAGAGTTTATCGGGGTTAACATCTCTGTAACGATATTCTTCTATTTTGAATGTTTCTTCATTTAACCATATATTTTGTACGTAGGCGGAAGTATCGTTTAAGGTTGCTTTGGTTATAATATTTTTTTCTTTTGCTTCAATTTTTTCTGCTTTTTCTGTTTTTTCTTTTCGTTCCATTTTCTCTGCTCGTTCTTGTTTTTGGAGTGTTTTTTTTACCAAGCGTTTTTTGTGTGTACTAAGTACTATCTGATTTTTTTCATGAAATACTATAAAGTCTTCCGGAGAAAATTTTTCTATGGGGTTTCCTATTAATACGGCCTCAAGTAATTGGTAGTCAACTTCGGTATTGAGTAAATTACTAAAATAGGAATAATCTCCTGCAAAATAGGTTCCGTTTATTCTGTTCATAAAAAACACAGAGTCTTTTGTAATGAGCACTCTTGCAACTTCAATACCCAATACAGGTGAAATAGACATCCATATTGCGCTATCTTTTTTTATACGTAGTGTAGTTTTAAACGAGACGTTATTAGCGGCAGTTTGTATATCGGCAGAAAACTTTGCGCTAAATGTATCAAAACGGGTTTCGTTTTGATACATTTTATCGAGTAAATATGCAGGGCTTTTGGTATCAACATCTTTTACCGATGTTGCACCAATAATTTCCTTTTTGCTTTTACAGGAAAATACACTAAACCATAGTGTAACGATAAGAAACATGTGTATTTTTTTTCTCACGCCTATTCTATATACTTCTGTGTTTTAATTTTTTGTTGAAGCTTATCGGAAGGTTCGCCCATTTCGTGAGCCATTTTCCAGTACTCGATGGCTTCGCGGGTATTTCCTGTTTTGAATAAAATATCTCCTTTATGTTCTAAAATTACGCTGTTTGAAGCGCCTCCATTTTCTACTGCTTTAGTTATCCAAATTAATGCTTCATCGTATTTGCCCTGCTGAAACAATATCCATGCATAGGTGTCTTGAAAAGAAGGGCTGCCCGGCTCAATTTCGTTGGCTCTTTTAGACATACGGGCGGCATCATCCAGTTTTTCTTTTCTAAGAGAAAGATAATAACTGTAGTTATTTAATACATATACATTGTTGGGGTCAAACGTTAGTGCTTTTTCATAAGAAAGATCAGATTCTTTATGCTTGTTCATGCGATGGTAGGCGTCTCCCAGATTAGAAAAAAATTGACTGGAAAGTTGAGGATTATCAACTACCAAAGCGGCTCCTAGTTCTAATTTTTCTACTGCTTCTTTATATTTTTTGAGTTGTATTTTTGCCAACCCACTGAAAAGATAAAAATTAGGTTGTGTTGGAAAAATTTCAAGGGCTTTTTCGCTATTTTTTTCCATCGCATCCCAGTCTTGCAACTCAGAGTCTAATATAATTACTTGGTTCCAAATAGCAAACTTTTCCGAACTATATTCAAGGGCTTTTTTAAATTGTTCGCGTGCTTCTGCTAACTTTTGATCGCGATATAAGAAATCTCCGTAAACGGAATAGGCTTTACCGTCATAAGGGTGTGTAGCAATAAGAATTTCAAACAAAGAGTAAACTTCTTTATTGAGTTCTTCGTTTTCTTCGGATGACATGTAAAAGGACAATAAAATTTTAATCTTATTATCAATGTCCATATCCGGATTTGCATAAGCTGTTCTTAAAAATTGAAAGGCTTTTGCATACTCTTTTCGTTTATGATGATAATCTGCAAGGGATAATAAAATATAGGGGTTTTCGGGGTCTGTTTTTAGTGCTTCTGTATAAATTGCAAAGGCTTTATCATGCTCTTTATTATTATCATAAAGCTCGGCTAACATTAATCGATATCGAGGCTCTTGTGGAAAAGCATCTGCCAGTTTTTTCGTTTCCTCAATGGCTTTGTTTAACTTGTTCTGTTTTAAATAAACCCTTTGTTTACTTAAGGATGTTTCTTCGCTAATGCCGGTTATTTGTTCTGCCTGATTATAGGTTTTTACTGCATTATCATATTGCTGGATTTGTTCCTGAATATTACCCATCTCCATTATTACCTCTACTTTGGTAGGATTTCTTTTAATTATATCAGAAAACACATCAATCGCTTTTTGAAACTGTGCGGTTTGTGCCAAAAGCTCAGCATAAAGCAAGCTATACCAAATGTTTTCTTTATTTATGTTATATGCTTCTCGAGCAGATTCTGCTGCCTGTGTAAGCTTATTTTGATATGTGTAAATGGTTGCTAAATCATAATAAGGTGCTGCTTCTTTGGGATTGATTTTAATACATTGCGTATAAAGACCGACTGCCAAATCGAAATTGCCGAGTATTTTTTCTTTGTTGGCATTTAAAAAAAGATAATCAAAGTTAAGTTGTTCTTTTTCGCTTAACTCGCCAGAGCTTTTTTTCTTGGATGTTGCAACAAAGTTTTGTTTTGGCTTACAAGAATATATAAGCATTCCTGTTAATAAAACAAGAAATAATATGCGGATATATAATTTTGTTTGTTTCAATTATTTTATGGTTGTATAATCGCTAATGCTTAAATCAGCCGGCTTTCCATGATATTCTGAGCCATTACCCAACATAGAATTGGAAATATGTGCATTTTTAATTTTAGCTGATGTTTGAATAATGCTATTGCTGATGTTTGAATTTTCAATAATTGTTCCATCTCCCAATGATACATAAGGCCCAACAATGGAATTAGAAATTTTTACCCCATGACCAATAAAACAAGGTTCTATTACAACTGAATTTGAATACGATGTGTGATTGATTTTAGGTAATTCTTTTTGTTTAATTTCGAGCATGCGCCTGTTGGTATAAACAGTTGCGTCTTTATTTCCGCAATCGAGCCACTCTTCAACTTTTCCGGGAACAAATCGCAAGCCTTTGTTTTTCATGTTTTCCAAGGCATTGGTAAGCTGATATTCTCCTTTTTCTTTTATATCGTTATCCAATAAATATTTCAACTCTTTTTTTAAGTTTTCTCCATCTTTAAAGTAATAAATACCGATAATTGCCAAATCAGAAACGAAATGTTCCGGTTTTTCAACAAAATCGGTTATTTCATTTTTATCGTTTAATTTAACTACACCAAAGGCTCTTGGGTCTTCTACTTTGTGCACCCAAATAATGCTGTCGTTTTCTTCTTCCAGTTTAAAATCGGCCTTAAAGAGTGTGTCGGCAAATGCCACAATGGTTTTTTCTGTTAATGCAGATTCGGCACACATAATTGCATGTGCTGTTCCTAATGCCTCTTCCTGATAATGGATGGTTCCTTTTGCGCCTTGTTTTTCGGCAATGGCAATAAGTTTTTTTTCGGTTTCTTCTCCAAATCGGCCAATTACAAAGGCTATTTCATTTACTTTTTCGCTGCAAACTTTTACTAAATCTTCTACCAGCCATTCAACAATTGGTTTTCCGGCAACAGGAATTAATGGTTTAGGGACGGTAAGTGTATGTGGCCTCATGCGTTTTCCCATTCCGGCCATTGGGATAATTATTTTCATTTTTTATTCGTTTGTATGTGTTAAAGCATTAACGTTAAAAAGCGCTATATTAGTTTTTCACCTACTATTAAATTTCTATTTTTTTCCGGTGCTGCCAAAGCCACCTGCACCTCTTGCTGTTTGTTCCAGGCTATCTACACAGTGCCAAGCGGCTCTTTCGTGTTTGGTTATTACCATTTGTGCAATGCGCTCACCATCGTTTATTTCAAAATTTTCGTTTGATAAATTTACCAGCAACACTTTTATTTCTCCTCTATAATCGGCATCTATTGTTCCCGGTGAGTTTAATACCGTAATTCCATGTTTAAACGCCAAACCGCTTCTGGGGCGAATTTGTGCTTCAAAACCTTCGGGAAGTTCCAAGAACAATCCTGTAGGAATTAATATACGTTCTAATGGTTTTAAAATAATCGATTCTGAAATGTTTGCTCTTAAATCAACACCGGCAGAAGCATCGGTTGCATATTCGGGCAATGGGTGTTTTGACAGGTTTACAATTTTAATTTTCATATCTAAAATTTTTCAAGCGTTTGCTAAGTTACGTTTTTTTGGACGCTCCAAAAAGAAAAGCAATGCCATATAAAAAATCAAGATAGCGGTATTAATAATATACTTAAGCCCTTGATTTACATATTCTCCAATATAAGCCGACAGGGCATAAAACATTAAAGCCAAAAGAATTATTCTTAAAATATTCCAAATTTCATAGGGTATGTAATATTTTTTTTGCCCTATGATATATGACGCAACAAGCATAGATAAATAACAAATAAGCGTAGCCCATGCTGCACCCATATAGCCCATTTTGGGTATTAAAATAATGTTTAGAACAATGGTTAAGGCTGCGCCAAAAATAGAAAGTACGGCTCCATATTGAGTTTTTCCTGAAAGTTTATACCAAATAGAAAGATTAAAAAACATTCCAAAAAAAACATTTGCCAACAACAGAATTGGAACCACTCTAATTCCAACACGATACTGGGCTCCAACAAATTGCTGTACAATATCAATAAATAGCATAATTCCAAGAAATATTATCATTCCTACAATGGTAAAATATTTCATAACATCGGCATACAATTTTCCAGAGCCGCTTTCTTTTTCTTGGGCAAAAAAGAAAGGTTCTGCCGCAAAGCGAAAGGCTTGTGTAAAAATGGACATAAGAATTGACACTTTATAGCAGGCGCCATATATTCCCAGTTGCACCATTGAAATATCTGCAGGGAGTAAATATTTAATTAAAATTCTGTCTATGGTTTCATTGGTCATTCCGGCTAATCCGGCAACTAATAAGGGAAGCGCATAACGAATCATTTCTTTCCATAAAACAGCATCAAATGTCCATTTTATTTTAATTACGGATGGCATTAAAAGCAGTAATGTAAATGCACTTGCAATAAGGTTTGAAATAAACACATAGCCTTCGCCCATTTGTGGACTATAAATTTTCTGCGATAAGGAATGTAGTGCATTGTTAGAATCTAAGTAGGCTTTTGGCAAATAAACGATAAAAAAAAGGTTAAAAAAGATATTTACAAAAATGTTAAGCAAACGGTAGGCTGCAAAGGTTTTTGCTTTTTTTTGTTCTCTCAATCTGGCAAAAGGAATAGCGCTAATTGCATCTAAACCAATAATCCATGCAAACCAAATAATATAGTCGGATTTGCTTTCATATCCTATTAAGTTAGCCACCGGGTTTGCAAAAAGGCTAAGTAAAAGAATGAAAATGGCAGAAGAGCTTACTATAGAAATTAGTGAAGTACTGTACACTTTATCTTTATTGCTTTGGCTTTGCGAAAAACGAAAAAAGGCTGTTTCCATTCCATACGTTAAAATAATGATAAGGAAAGAAACATAGGCATACATTTCGGTAATCACGCCATACTGTTCAGGGGAAAAAACTCGCGTGTATAATGGTACTAATAGATAGTTTAGCAAGCGACCTAAAATGCTGCTGAGGCCATAAATGGCTGTTTGGGATGCGAGTTTTTTTAAGGGGTTCAAATTTTTGCTTTTAAACAAAAGAAACCGGCTTATTTAAGGCCGGCTTCTGGTACATTTATTTTAATTATTGAAAGTTTGGTTTTCTTTTTTCTAAAAAGGCGCTTGTTCCTTCTTTAAAATCGGGGGTTCCGAAACATTTTCCAAATTCTTCAATTTCTACCTGATAGCCATTAACTCCATCTGTGGTAGAGGCGTTTACCGATCTGATAGCGCTTGCAATGGCAGAGCTGGAACGTAATTTAATTTTATCTGCAATTTCTTCACATTTTGCCATTAATGCATCTTGTGAGGTAACATAATTTACCAAGCCCCATTGCAATGCATCTGCGGCAGTAATCATATCGGCTGTCATAATCATTTCAAAAGCCTTGCCTTTTCCCACTAAGTTTGAAAGGCGCTGCGTTCCGCCATAGCCCGGAATTACTCCTAAAGAAACCTCCGGCAATCCCATTTTTGCGTTATCAGAAGCAACGCGAATATGGCAACTCATTGCCAGTTCTAAACCTCCGCCCAATGCAAATCCATTAACGGCTGCAATAACCGGCTTGCTTAATTGCTCGGTTAAATCGAATAATATTTTATGTCCATTAGCACTTAATTCTTTACCTTGCTCTACACTAAAATTTGCAAACTCTGAAATATCCGCACCGGCAACAAAGGCTTTTTGTCCTGAACCGGTAAGAATAATAACTTTTACAGACTTATCGCTTTCTGCTCTTTTAAGCGCGGTGCTTATCTCTGCTATGGTTTCTTTGTTTAGTGCGTTTAGTTTGTCCGGTCTGTTAATGGTAATGATAAGTGTTCCGTTTTTGTTTTCTGTTAATAAGTTGTTGTACGACATAGTTTATATTATTTTGAGGATAAATTTATAAAGATTGTTTGTTCATTTAGAATGTTAATTGCTTGGGTTTTCAACAAGTGGCAATGTAAAAAAGAATGTGGTGCCTTTTTGTGGCTCCGATTCAAACCAAATATTGCCTCCATGTGAACTGATAATGTTTTTTACCATAGCTAAACCAAGTCCCATTCCTGATGTTTTAGTGGTAAAGTTCGGACGGAAAATCTTGTCTTTTAATTCATCGTCTATTCCATTTCCATTATCACGCACAGATATCAAAATCATTTCATTTTCTTTAGAAATTGAAACTTCTATTAAACCATCCTCTTCTACTTCTATTGCCTGTATTGCGTTTTTTAACAAATTATTAAACACTCGAATCATCTGGTCTTTATCTGCCAGAACACGAGTATTTTCTGTTTTCTTTTGAAGAATAAAATGCGATTGGGTTGTTGGTTTAAAAAACTCAATTGACTGTAGGGCTATTTGTAAAATATCTAATTCTTGTGTTTTGGGGCGAGGCATTTTTGCAAAGTCAGAGAACTCATTGGCAATATTTGAAAGGGTGTCAATTTGTTCAATGAGATTTTGAGTAAATTTTTTAAGTCTTTGATCAAATTCTTCAGGGTTTTCTTTCCATGTTCTTTGTAGGTGTTGAACGGAGAGCTTCATTGGGGTAAGCGGATTTTTAATTTCGTGCGCAACCTGTCTTGCCATTTCTCTCCATGCAGATTCTCTTTCTGAGCGCGCGAGCAATTCGGCACTTTCTTCCAGTTGAAGAATCATTCGATTGTATTCATTGATTAAAAGTCCTATTTCGTCATTTGACTTCCATTCAATTGGTGTGTTGGGCTTGCCTAATGCAATATCTCCAAGCCTTGAACGTATTAATTGTAAAGGCTCGGCTATTAATCTGGAAATAATAATTGCTACAAATACCGAAAGTAAAAACAAAACTACATACACATTGATTAGTGCTCCAACAAAAAATGAAATTTCTTTTTCCATTTCGTCTTGGCGGGCAAAGTATGGAATGTTTAAATATCCCAGCGTTTTTCCATCATCATTTTTAACAATGGTATAAGCGGAGAAAAAACTTAACGTTCCTATTTTTTCGCGATGTATAAATTGAGGATTTTGCAAACGGTTTAATTGATTAAATGCAAAACTGTTTAGTTTGGTTGAAGAAAGTCCCATTTCAAAAATATTTTTTCTTGATGAAGCCAACAGTTCGCCATCGATATTAAACAAGTTAAGATCGGTAAAAAATACATTTGATAATTTTATCAGATAAAAAGATAATAAATCTTCATCTGCGCTGGTTAAAACGTTTTTATCTCCTATTTTTTGTTCAACTTCTGTTAAAATAGAGCGGAGTTTTTCTCTGATTATTTTATCGTTTTGCTGATCATACTGCCTAAGCTGATAATAAATTGTGGCAATGCCAAATATGATAGTTGCAAGGGCAATGGTTCCGGCTACCAAAATTTGAATTCTGGTTCTGAAATTTTTCCAGTTTTTTAAGGTTTGCTTTACACCTGTTTGATAAATGTTGAATAAAAAATAGATTAAAGACAATATTCCAACTAAATATGACAAGCCCGTGAGCTTGCCAATTAATCCATAATCAACAGAAGAAACAATAATGCAAAGTTCATCGTTCGGTTTAAAAACAAAATTGTTTTGAGCAGTTGAAACATCTTTTTCTCTTTGGTTTATGGTTAGTGCCCATTTTGGAATTTGAAGCGGAAATTTCATGTTCCCTGACGAAAGCACCAAGTTTCCATTTTTATACTTGGCATAAGAATATTGATTGTTGTTGTTTAAAACTTTTGAATATCTGTTATCGAGTAAAAGCTCTGGATAACCGCTGCCTTCGGGTATAATTTTAGCGTTAAGCTCTATGTATAAACGATATGTATGTTGTTGCTGTAGTTGGTCTTTGTGTTGTTTGTCAATTATTGCAAGATAATTACCAATTCCGGTTTCATAATCTAGAATATAGAGGTTTTCTTCTAAATTAACCGAACGACCATACAAAGCAGCTTTTTCCATAAAAAAATCACTGCACGAAAACTTCCTGTTTCCCGGTTGTACAATAATAGAATCGTTTATAAAACATGGCGTTACTTGAAAAATATATTTATCCCAATATCCACTAAAATACTTGTCTTTTAAATATACTTGCAAAAGGCTTTTATTAAATCCGTTTTCATCATTTATAAATTTGTCTATTTCCTTGTCTTTAATTATTTCTTGTTTTATTTCTTTAAAAAGTAGCTCTGCAAGCGGATCATTATCTAATGCTATTTTTTGAGCTAAAAAATATTTGGCAGAAATTTCCTTTTTTTGGGTAAAATAGCTTATAGAAGTTAAAATGCTTAATGCAATAATACATATTGATAAAATTTTTAATGATGTATTTCGTGCTTTTAAACTAAGCCAAGCAATTATTACTGGAAACAAAAATGAAAAAAGACAGACTAATAGCAATGGCATTTCGTTTAATAAAAAAATTATGGCAGAAAATATTGTAAGCGATCCAACAGCATATGCTTTTTGAGAAGCTGTATTAATCAGTTTTTCAAAAAATTGCCATGTGCTGAAAAAGAGCACACACAGCATTAAAATTGCCAGAATGCTTAATAAATCAATATTAGAAATATCATTAAAGTTGAATTTTAAGCTGGAGTTTTCTATTAACCATTTAATCGACAAAACAGTAAACGAGAATAAAATAATCAGGTATGCATTAGCAACAAATTGATAAATCCTGCTTTTATGAAACATTTGAAAAGGAAAAATAATTGCATAAAAAGATAATATTATCCCAATAACAATAAATTCGCCAAGCGAAGAAAGCCAATTAAATACTGCAAATGATGAGGGGCTAAAAATTTCGGACTGAAACAAGATGTTTGTTCTCAGATATAAAAAAACAGACCATGAAATTATACTTATTAAAAAAGAAAATATCCAGTAAATAAGCGGTTTTTTTAGATATTTTTTTTGTAACTCTTTAATAAAATACAAGCACGAAATTAATAAAGCAAAAAACAAAAAAACGGCAATTTGTTGGTTTGATTTTGACGGTTCGGATAAAGAATGTTGCTCAAAAGAAAAAGCAGGCTCTTTAGAAGCAAAATAAACTCCTTGATGGCTGTTAGTATATGCATAAAAGATTATGGCATTTCCCAATATGGGAGAAATATAATTTTTGTTTTGAATGTATTTGTTTTGAATGGAGTAGGTTTCGGAAAGTTTTATAAGTGCTATATTATTATTGTCAAAAGGGCTTATCATTAAAACCGCCTTAACAGAAGGCGTTTCAATAAAAACTTCTTTTTTTATTATCGCATCTTGAACAATATCCGGATGAACAAGTGTACCGGTCCAAATAAAAGCACTATCATTTTTAAACACAAAAAACTCTATCCCATCTTCTTCTGAAAGGCGAGAAAAATAGCTTTCGTTTTCAAAAATCTGTTCGGGATTTTCCGATAATTCTTTAAGTACAGAAAGTGCCAATTTCTCTTTTTTCTCAAAACTTTTTTTAATATCATCAGGCCCGAAAGCGGTTTTTTTATATGCGTTACAGCTATTATAAAACAATGCGAATATCAATGCTACTATTAATAGTAACAAAAAACTTTGTTTTTTATTTACTAGCAAACCCGTTGACAATTTGTTTTATTAAAAATTTATGAAACCCAAACCTACTATTTTTATTTTTAAAAGAGTTTTAATAGATGTAAAAAAAAACGCGAACAATATTGTCCGCGTTTATATAAAAAATTTTTTTAACTATCTAATTAAAGTTACATTTCCTTTAAGTGTATAAGATTGATTATCTATTCCAGTAGCATTTACAATCCAGAAATAAACGCCATCTGATGCTTGAGAGCCTCCTTTTCTCTTTCCATCCCATCCGGTATTAAAATCGTTTGTCTCAAAAACCAACTTACCCCATCGGTCAAATATTTGAAGTGAATAATCTGTAATATTTCTTGAACCGTCTGGCTTAGCATCTTTGTCGTATGGTATTGGTTTAAACACATCGTTGCTGCCATCTCCATTAGGGCTGAATATGTTTGGCATAATTAAAGCAGATTTTCCATCCACTTTTACTTTAACCGATACGGTATCGGCACATCTTGGTTCTGTATCATATGCAATTAAAATGATTTCATAATCACCAAAATCATTATAGGTAATTATTTGTGTTTGACCTACTCCCGGAGTATTTCCTGTTTGTCCGTTTCCAAAATCCCAAATAAAATTGGTTGCATTGGTACTATTATTTAGTACCGTTACATTAAATGGGGCTAAGCCTGTTGTTATTGTCGTTTGATCATTAGCGGTAAAAGCGGCATTTGTTATAATTTGCTCAGATATGCCTATAGGTGCACTTTGGTTTTGACAACCATTGGCATCTTCAATGGTTATTGTATAGGCTCCTACGGCTAAATTTGTAAATATACTATCTGATTGAAAATTTATTCCATTTAATGAATATATGTATGGTGCTGTTCCGTTGCCTGAGGGTGTTGCAATTATTTTTCCGTTATCCTTTCCACAATCTGCCAATAGTCCTAATCCGCTTATACTTGGTAATCCGTTTATGGTTATTCTTACCGAGTCTGTTGCTGTACATCCAAATGAATTAGTAACCGTT
>CALKJP010000100.1 GCA_937995645.1 uncultured Bacteroidia bacterium | reverse complement strand
ACATATTGGTGTAGCACTATTTACATCGCTAAGTGTGCCATTATTGGGCGACCATACATAAGAAGTACCTCCGCTTGCAAATAGTTGTATTGATTGCCCTAAACATAATGATGTATCCTGAGTAATGGTAATATTAGGAGCCGGAATTACAGTTACTGTTCTTGTAGAAGAAACTGTATCGCAAGCATTAGAAAGAACAATTTGATATTGTGTTGTTTGGTTTAGTCCATTTATATTTACAACTGTATCATTTACTGCTATAGTATTCCATGTAACGCCATTGGTTGATGAAAGCCATGTAATGGTTCCGTTTTGACTTCCTGTGTATGAAAGCACAGTGGAGTCTCCGGCACAGATCAAGGTGTCCGAAATATTATAGGTTCCGGTAACTAGAGGAAGTGCAACTGTAACCGTAACGCTATCTGTAAAACTTGTGCCATTTACATTTGTTCCGGTTACATAATACGTAGTAGTGGTAGTTGGAGATGCCCAAACTGTTGGTCCTGAGGTTGAACTTAGTCCCGTTGCTGGAGACCATGAATAACTAACAAGACCTGAGGCAACCAAAAGGGTGCTATCTCCAATACAAATTGAAGTATCAGGAGAAACGGCTAAAACAGTATCCGCTTCGCAGGTTAACCCTTCAAAGGTTAAAAACACCCCTGAGTCTAAAATTTGATCGGAAGCGTCCGCTATAACTAAAACAAAATGGTAAGTTTGATTTGCAACTGTAGCAACCCTTGCCAGCAATGGCGTTGTAAGTCCATTATATGCAATAGTAGCCCCTCCGGTATTATCTACATAATAAGCACAATTAGTACAAGGCCCTGTATTTGTTGTTCCATTATTAACGGTTCCAATATTTACCGGTTGAGTAGTGTTAGGCACTAAAGCAATATTTAAATTATTATAGTTTCCTCCATTTGGATTAGGTCCTGTTACAAAAAAAGCAAACACGTCATAAATAGAATTTACATAAGTTGGATATTCATCCGAACCAAATACATAATTAATTTGAAGCGTATCGCAAGTTGGAACAATATCAAATTCTAATAAACAACGATCGAATGTTTGTTGATTATTGGCAATTGGTTGTAATAATGGATAACCTGGTGCTCCGTTTGATTGTGAGATGAGGTTAGATGCAGGACTGTTAAGTCCTGTTAAAGTTCCGGTAGTTAAAACGATACCACTATCAATACCGAGATTGGTTGTTTGCCCATTTGCAAAACTTCCATAAGCTCCACTTGGGCATTGTAAAACAGGATTGGTAATTGTTACCCCTTGTCCTGATATGCGCTGAGCCATTTGTTGCGCTGTTAAATTAGGCGTTAGCTGCAACTGAGCAAAACAAAATTCGGACAAAAGTAATAAGGTTGAAAAAAAGTATATTTTTTTTAACATAATACGTGTTGTTTGACTGATAAAATAACGTTTTTAGAGCTATTAAAATCCAAAAAAATCATCAATTGAAATCTTTTTATCTTTAAATTCGATTTCTTTAATATCTGATGTTATTAATAAACGTTTGATTATTCGATAATTTTCCGGTTTAATGGTCTTAATTTTAATCGTAACGTTATTGGCAACTATTTCTAAAGTAGATATTTCCATAATATCCTTGTAATATTTAGTGTAGTTATTAACAAGGATGTCGAGTTGCGCTTTCGTTAACTCAAGTTCGAGGCTTATTTTATCTGCCTTTGCTTCGGCCACCGTAAAATTTGATTTAGCATTTTGAGCTTTAGCAATATTTACAACAGAAATAAAAACTAGACTAAAAAATAAACTGAAAATTAGCTTTTTCATAGTAATAAATTTTTAGAAAAGTAAAGTTAATAAATTGTTGTGAATTTCAAAACATTTTATACTATAATTTTTACCAAATGTTTTTGCATAATTTAATAGAAAGAAAAAGCTATTTTTGCGCACTAATTTTTAAAAAATGGAAAATCGCAGAGTCAGAGTTCGTTTTGCGCCAAGCCCAACCGGTCCTCTTCACATGGGAGGAGTAAGAACCGCGCTTTACAATTATTTATTTGCCCAAAAACATGGCGGAGATTTTATTTTACGCATTGAAGATACCGACCAAACCCGATTTGTTCCGGGAGCAGAACAATACATTATAGAGTCGCTTAAATGGTGTGGAATAGAACCAAACGAAGGTGTAGGTTTTGGCGATGGCCCCCATGCTCCTTACAGACAAAGTGAACGCAAGCACATGTATCGTCAATATGCAGAACAACTAATAGATAGCGGGAATGCTTATTATGCGTTTGATACTGCTGAAGAGTTGGAAGAAATGCGCAAGCGCCTGGAGGCTGCGGGCTCAAAATCGCCATCTTATAATGCCATTACCAGACAAAACATGAAAAACTCGCTTACACTTCCTGAAGATGAAGTAAAAAAGCGTTTGGCCGCTGGTGATCCGTATGTAATCCGCATGAAAATTCCACGCAACGAAGAAATTCGTTTTGAAGACATTATTCGCGGATGGGTAGTAGTAAATACCAGCGAAATGGACGATAAGGTTTTGTTTAAATCAGACGGAATGCCAACTTATCATTTAGCAAATGTGGTTGATGATTATTTAATGCAAATTAGCCATGTAATTCGCGGAGAAGAATGGCTGCCTTCTGCTCCGCTACACGTGTTGCTTTATCGCTCTTTTGGATGGGAAAATGTAATGCCAAAATTTGCCCATTTACCACTTTTATTAAAACCGGATGGAAATGGAAAATTAAGTAAACGCGATGGTGACAGATTAGGATTTCCTGTATTTCCTATAGAGTGGCAAGATCCCAACTCTAAAGAAATATCATCAGGATACAGAGAAAAAGGCTATTTCCCTGATGCATTTATAAACATGCTGGCCTTACTTGGTTGGAATCCGGGAAACAATCAGGAAATAATGAGTTTAGAAGAAATGATTAGCCTGTTCTCATTAGAGCGCGTGAGCAAATCGGGCGCTAAATTCGATCCTGAAAAAACAAAATGGTTTAATCAACAATATTTGCGTAAGCGCAGCCCGGAAGAGTTAGCGGAAATTTGGCTGCCTGAGCTTGAAGCCAAAGGAATAAAAAAAGAACGCACTTACATTAATGAAGTTTGTCGTTTATTGCAGGAAAAAGCACATTTTATCCACGAATTCTGGTCGCTTGGAAAATACTTCTTCGAAGCCCCCACCAGTTATGATGAAGATGTAATTAAAAAACGCTGGAACGAAAAATCAGCCCCGTTCTTTGTTTCTCTTGCACAAGCATTTAGTGCTTTAAAAGACTTTACTGCAACCGAAATCGAAAACTGTTTTAAAGCAACCTGCGATAAACAAGGAATTAAAACCGGAGAGGTTATGCAATTGTTACGCGTTTGCGTAACCGGAGTAGGTGGCGGGCCGGCTATTTTTGAACTTATAGCTCTTATCGGCAAAGAAGAAATTATTAGTAGAATATATACGGCTATTTCCAAATTTTCATAAAAATTCTTTTTAAGAAAAAGCGCAGTTAAAATAATTTCATAGATTTACATCAATGTATGTAAATAAAAAAATAGCGCTTTTATTTTTATTAGCCTGTTTTAAAACTACTATTTTTGCACAAGGTGTTGATAGTTTAAAAACAACTTTTAACACTATTTCAAAACCTTCTGATAAATGCAAATGGATCATAGAATTAGGCTACTATTATTACCATAAAAACGAAAAAGTAACCAACATATTAAACCAACAAGCTAATAAACTTTGCGATATCTACCTAAAAAATAATTCGGACGACAGCATTGCACTTTTACAACAAAAAGCAAATGCGCTAAACAATCTTGGATTTTTAAATCTTAACAAAGGAAAAATAGAAGATGCGCTTGAGTATTATTTTAAAAGCTTAAAAATTCGAGAAAAAATAACCGATTACCCCGGATTAGCCACATCATATAATAGTATAGGTAGTATTTACAGCAATCAAGGAGAATGGGAAAAAGCAAAAGAGTTTTTTGAAAAAAGCCTTGTTATGCGCAAAATTATAGGAGAACCCAAGCCTATTGCATATAGCTTAAACAATTTGGGATACTTGTATGAACAAAAAAAAGAAGTTTTAACAGCTCGAAAATATTATTTAGAAAGCAAAACATATATTGAACAAACCAAAGACTCAAGCGGAATAGCTTCTGTATATAACAACATTGGCTGGTCTTACCATCAAACACAAAATTACGATTCAGCGCTATATTACTATTCAAAATCTAATACCATTGGGGAAAATATTGGCGATAAAACCATTATTGCTTTTGCATTATCTAATTCCGGCAAGGCTTATTTCGAGTTAAAACAATTTGATAAAGGAATAGAATATACCAATAAAGCTCTGAAAATAGCTAAAGAGCAAGGCTTTCCTGAAACCATTAGAAACGCATCGAGCATTTTAAGCGAAATATATGCAACAATAGGCGATTATAAAAAAGCATACGAAATGCATGTATTATATAAGCAAATGTCTGATAGCTTGAGAAACAAAGAAACAGAAAAAAAATTATTGGCAGAAAAAATGCTATATGATTTCGATAAAGAAAAATCTTTATTAGAGTCAGAAAATGAAAAATCGCTATTATTAGCGAAAGCTAAAAACAAAGAAAAAAACATTATCCTGTTTTTTTCAATAATGGGCGGTATTTCTCTTATAGGATTTTCTTACCTATTAAACAATCGCTTAAAAATAAGCCGAAAACAAAATAAAATTATAGAAAAACAAAAACTTTTACTGGAAGAAAAAAATGCCATAGTAGAAGAAAAAAACAAAGACATAACAGATAGCATTAACTATGCTAAAAGAATACAAGATGCCTTGCTTCAAAACCGAAATCACGTCTCAAAACACCTGCCGGAACATTTTATTTTATTTATGCCCCGCGATATCGTAAGTGGCGATTTTTACTGGGCACTTGAAAAACACAATTACCTCTATTTTGCAGTTGCCGATTGTACCGG
>CALKJP010000099.1 GCA_937995645.1 uncultured Bacteroidia bacterium | reverse complement strand
GTTTTAGGATGAAATTCAACTGTTTCGCCATAAATGGTTTTTATGTTGAATTTTTTTATCAGAAATACAGAAATCATTCCTACAATCACAGCACTTCCAATTACGCCATACATGTGAAAAGATTGCAAACGAAACATTTCCTGAATTCTGAACCATGAAATAATTTCGGCTTTAACGAAGATTATTCCGAATAAAATTCCTACTATGGTATATTTTAAATTATGCCACCAAGGGTGTTGTAAGTGTGATTCGTTTACGCACATGGTATCTAAGGAGCGTACTTCAAAATCGGTATTTTTTTCTAAAGTGGTATTGTTATTGTTGGTTTGCATAGTTTCTAAAAATTTTGATTTTACTAATTGTTAAAGTGATAAAATAATTGGTAGAATAACATTGGCCATTAAGAAGCCGCCTGCCATAAAGCAGCAAGTAGCTACTAATGAGGGCCATTGCAGGGTTGATAATCCCATAATGGCGTGTCCGGAGGTACATCCACCTGCGTAGCGTGTTCCAAATCCTACCAGGAAACCGCCTATAACCATCATGATAAATCCTTTTAGGCTAAGTAAATTTGCCCAATTGAAGATTTGTATTGGAACTAATTCGGTATAATCGTTTATACCATAGCTGGCAAGTTCGTTTACTAAATTTGGATTTACTTCAATAGGATCCGGGTTCATTAAAAATAATCCGGAAATAATTCCACCTATTAAAATACCTGCTACAAAAAATAAGTTCCATACTTCTTTTTTCCAGTCGTACTTAAAAAATGGAATATTGGCAGGAACACATGCAGCACACACGTGGCGTAGTGATGATGAAATTCCGAACGATTTGTTTCCGATTAATAACAGTGTAGGAACTGTTAATCCGATGAGTGGCCCTGCAACATACCATGGCCAGGGTTGTAATAGTACTTCTTTCATACTTGTTTTTGATTTTTGGGGTTAAAAGTGATAATTGATAATTAAATTATAGTTTGACATATTTACTTTGTTTGCTATGTAACGCCCTTCGTTGTAGGTGTTACCAAGTGCGCCTTTATATACATATAATGCTTGTACGTTAAATCCCTTTAAATAGCCATCAAATTCGTAATTAAAAAACATATTAAACTGATTGAATGATGGCATGGTGTATTTGTTTTGTGCCAGCTGTTTTTTTACATCTGGCATGTAAAAATGACCGTAAGCAATTCCTGTGCGCAAATGTTTTTCTAATTTAAATTCTGATTTAAAAACAATGGCTCTGCTGTTGGCTGATCCTTCCATACGTTCTCTTGGCAAAAAGGTATAAAAGGGTTCTGTGCCCCATTCGCGTGGCATTAAAAATCGATCTTCATCGGCTATGTGGGTGTAGTTTAGAGTAAATTCAAATTGCGATGTTTTATAACCTGCACGTGTACTGTAAAATTTCGATTCGCTGTCTTTGTGTAAGTAGGCTTTTAAACTATCTTCGTTACCTCCATTGTTTAATGCGTTTTGATATCCCCCCTGCAAGCCTAATACAATTGCTTTTTCTTTTTGTTTGTTTACCGGTATTTGTGCATCAATTTGTGAAAACGCCGTATTGAAAATGTTTTCTACATAATAATTCCACACATTTATTTTTATTTCTTTAATGGGGGTGTAGGCAATATTTGCAATAGCAATTCCTTTGCTGCTTAGTTGATTTCTATATCCGGATGGATTTCCATAAATATCTCTGCCAACGGGATAGGTTCCGATACTTTTTCCAACGCTAAACCAGCGAACGGTAGAGCGAGGGCTAATGCCATGAATCCAGCCACCATTAAATTGTAGTTTTTCCCATTCTTTTAATTCAATCCATAAACCGTCTTCAAGTGTAGGACGCATACGTCCATCCTGCGGATTAATAAATGGTGTTTTTAAATTTTGACGTCCAAAAATAATTTTTGATTTGCCGAAATAATATTTAATGTTTAGGTTTTCTAATCTATCCAAATCATCACGATTTTCGGGGTTAAGCATATCAAAGTTTCCTAATTCGTAGCGGCTTTTGCTTCCGCTTTTAGGGTCAATAAATCCTAATTGATTTGACCATACATTAAAGATAAAAAAGCCACTCATTCCAAATTGAAAACCATAAAATTTTGCACTTTCGTAGCCTATACCGGCACCTACAGCCAATGCATGATAATCTGCTAATCCGGGAGCATTATCGGTTGCCATAAAGTAATTACGTGAGTGACCATGAAAATGTCCTTGCATCATAAAGTTCTTTAATGATGTTGTATTGTGGTGTGTAGTATCCTGTTCTGTATTGTTTGCTAATACTATATCAGCAAGCATTATCAATAGTGATAGTGCAATAATTTTTTTAACAAACATGTTGGTGTGTTTATGTACTTTTTAAAATCCGGCTTTTAAATACGAGTATCCTTCTTCTTGTTTGCTAACGATTGCTATTAATCCATAAGGTGTATAATAGGCTACATCGAGTATTTGAGATTTTTCTAATTTTAATTGCTCCATGGTAAATTCACACACTACAAATCGTACTCCTTTTTTTGTAAGTGTTGTAATTTCTTCAGCAACATTACTGCTTTCTTTTTTCATCATGGCAATCCCTTTGTTGTGAATTATAACTTCTATTTTTGCATTAGGCCATATTTTGGTCATATTCCCTAATTGTTTTACCAATGCACGGTATGCAGCAGTATCAGGCGTTGTAAGTTGTATTACCACTTTGTGTTCTTTTGTATCCGTTTGTTGTGCATAACTTGTATTACTCAATAAGCTAATAAATAGTACTATAATTAGTGTGATGTTTTTCATGTTTGTTCTCACTTTTTATTATTATTACTCAGAAATTATTTTGTATAAAAATTGCTAACTGTATATTGCTAACGGCATACTGTTATCTAAATTCATAATCTACTCCAAATACTTGTGTTAAAAGTGTTTGTGGTGCATCTAAAATTTTTGCTACCTGTGGAGGGACAGGTGTTACCGGTGAATTGTTTTGCAAATATTCTTTCATTACTGAATGAAGTGTGTAAGGTGTGTTTTTGGCATTTTTCACACCTTTTATTCTGCACAACATATCTTCCGGATCGCCATCGCGTTCGCAGGCGGCAATACGATATGTTTTGTTTTCATCTAAAGGCTGCCCTGCTACTTTAACTTCCTTTACACGCTTTCCATTTTCTTCAAATGCTTTAAATGACATTTCCATTCCTTTAAATTTAATAACCCAACCGCCAAAACGCTTTGATGCATCTTTTGCAAAAACATTGTTTAATTCTTTCTCAAGCCATTCTTTAATTTGTTTGCCTGTTACTTCTCCTGTTCTTATTGTGCTATCAACCGGAAGCATATCAAATATAAAACCTTCCGTAATAGGTATATTTCCTGTTTTATCGCGTGTAGTTCTTGGCGGACAAAATCGGAATCCGTTTGAAAGAACTATATCTGTATCACTTCCTAATTTCCATTTTAAGGCATCCAAAATCATTGTGTCAATGGGATTCTCTACTACAAAATAGCGGTATAATGGTATTGTACTGTACCCAATTACATTGTAAATGTTTTTTTCAAACGGACCTTCGTTTTCTTTAATAATCTTTAAAATGTTATTATCTGCTTTAATTTTATCTGCATCTATTTCTACTAATTCATAGGTGTCGGCAATAACTTTTCCGTTTTGAATTTTTAATTCTAACTTACCAACAAATGAACCGAAAGCTCCGGGTTCGACTACTTTGGCATACTTACCTTGTATTGGTTTTCTTACTCTTTCGTGTGTGTCGCCACCTAATATATAATCTACTCCTTGACATTCCGGAATATTGGATAAGTGTATTTGTTGCGATAATCCTAAGTGTGCCATAATTATTACATAAGCACATTGTTCCTGATTGCGTAATACATCTACATAGTGTGCCAAATTTTCTTCAGGTGCAGTGTAAATTATTCCTTTGCTGTAGTTGGGCGATTGACGTAAAGGAACCAATGGGTCGGTATAGCCGATAAATCCAATTTTAACACCTGCTACATGCCAAATATGATAAGGTTGGAAAATTAATTCTCCTTTTTTACCATCGCCTAAATCGTGATACATGTTTGCGCAAATTTTGGGGGCGTTTAATGCGCCCATTAATTTTTGCATGTTTTGCTTGTAATAAATTACTTCCCAATTGCCGGGTAAGTACAAATTATAATTTAATGCATTAAGAATTGGAATCATAGCTTTACCTGTAGTTTTTACAGATAATTCGCTACCCTGAAACATATCGCCTGTATCAAGAATAAAGGTGTTTTTATTTTTCTTTCTTTCTCTTTCAAAATAAGTTGCAAGATGAGCGTAGCCTCCTGTTTTTCTAAATACGGCCTGATTGTTTTCCCAAAATAATTCATCGTGAGGATGAATCTGACAATGAACATCGGTAGTTTGTAAAATATTTAATGTTACAACATTGTTTTTATTTATTTCAGGATTTTCAATTTCTTCATATTCGATAGATGCTAAAAGAGGATTGGCAGAAATTACTCCTGCGCCCACACCGAAAGTGCCTAATTGTTTTAAAAATGTTCTACGTTGCTTTGACATTACTAATCTCCTTTTGCAAACAATTATTTTTTATTCTTATTCTTAGCTTCTTCAATAGGTTTAAATGGGCCGTACTTGTGTTGTTCTTCAGTAAAATTATCTGCATAAGGCCCAAATGGATGATCAATAGGCTTGCCGGCTATATTAGGCCAGTCTTTACTTAAATCTTTTGATGGTCGAGGCTGTGAATTTACAAAAGCGGCAACATCCCATGCTTCTTCATCGCTTAATTCTGGATTGGTATGATTAACACCTTGTGGCATATTATATTTTACATATCCTGCAAAGCGAGATAAACGATATAAGCCTGCTCCGTTGTTATAGCTATTTTCACCCCATAATGGAGGATAAGTATAACCCCAACCTTCGGGATTTTTTATGCCTTGTCCATCGGCTTGATGACAACTTTGACATTTTTCTTTGTACACTAATTTACCTTTTTCAGGACTTGCAGCTCTATCTAAATATGGAACTTTATAAATTCCTGTTCCATTTGGAGTAACTCCTTTTGGAACTCCTGTTCCTAACCAGTTTATATATGCTACTATTGCTCTCATTTCTTTACTTTCTTCGTTTAATGCTTTTCCGTTTAAGCTGCGTTCGAAACAATCGTTTACTCTTTTTTTAATACTTTCGATGCTGCCTGAGCGCTCTCTAAATTTAGGATATGTAGAGGCAACAGCAAAATAATTGTTTCCCCATGGTTTAGTACCTGCATCTTGATGACAGTTCTGGCAATTTAAGCCATTGCTTATTTGTGCCACTTTACCTTTAGGTCCTAAATAGTATGCTGTGTTTCTAATAAGGTCGCTACCGTACTTTATCAATTCACCTTCTTTGCCAAAAGGTATTGTTGAAGCATCGGGAGCTTTATGCAATGTTTGTTTGGGATCAGGAATTTCTCCGGCTTCTACATCTTGTTTACTGCCTACTATAATTATTCCTATTGCTATTGAAAAAGCTATGGCTAATAGGCTGATAACTGCTATTACATAGCCCTTGGACAAGTCAGCTCCTATTTGAGATAATATCTCACCTTTATTTTTCATATATAAATAAAAATAAAATTTAGTTTATTTAACTATGGATTTGTTTGCATTCTGCCAAGCACCAATTCCACCTTGAAGATCGTATATGGTTTTAAATCCGTTTTTAGCTAAAACTTGCGCAGCGCTTCTACTTCTGTTGCCTGAACGACAGTAAATGTATACAGGTTTTGATTTGTCTAGTTTTTGAATTTCTTTTTCAAAATTCGCATCGTAAATATTTATGTTTATTGCATTTTTAATATGCCCCTGCTGATACTCTTCGGGTGTTCTTACATCAATAAGTTGGATATTTTTTTCGGAAAAAATTTTTTTCTCAAACTCATTTACATTTAAAATATTTGCTTGTTGAGCAAAATTACATTGTGTATATAATAATGCTATAAGTACGATGGGGGTAAACTTTTTCATGATTAAAATTTTACTACAAAATTAGATACTATGTTTTTGTATTTCTGTGACAAGTATCACATTTGCCTTTTTTGTTATTAAAAACTACCTTAGACTATCTAAAATTGAAAAATATGATGAAGAGAATTTTACCAATACTGTTTATATGTAACATCGCTTTGGCGCAAAGTACTATTACAATTGGTACTACAACAGTATCAGTAGATACCGTAGCAAGCGGATTAGATATACCTTGGGAAATTACCTGGGGACCGGACAATCATATATGGACCACTGAAAGAAAGGGAATTGTAAGCCGAATTAATCCTGTTACTAAAACTAAAACACAAATTTTAGATATTACAAGTATTGTTTATCAACAAGCAGAATCAGGATTGTTGGGTTTAGCATTACACCCAGACTTTACAAATACTCCGGAAGTTTTTTTAGTCTATACTTTTGGCACATTTTCTAATATCAGAGAACGATTAGTTAAATATACCTATAATGGTTCAGCTCTTGTTAACCCTGTAATTTTAATTGACAGTATTGTTGGAAATACAACCCATGACGGAGCTCGTTTAATCTTTTTACCCGATACAACATTATTAATGACGACTGGCGATGCACAAAATACAACGCTGCCACAAAACTTAAATTCATTAAGCGGTAAAGTATTGCGATTAAAAACAGATGGTTCTATACCCGCAGATAATCCATTTACGAATAGTTATATATATTCTTTTGGACACAGAAATGCACAGGGAATGATGCTACATCCTAATGGAAAAGTTTATATATCAGAACATGGAGCAAGTACCGATGATGAGTTTCAAATATTACATGCCGGTAGAAATTATGGATGGCCTAATGTAGAAGGTTTTTGCGATACTCCGGGCGAGCAAACTTTCTGTACTGTCAATAATGTTGTTGAACCTCTTGTTGCATGGTCGCCAACCATAGCGCCTTCTGATATGGTGTATTATTCAAATGCTGCATTTCCTGAATTTCATAATGCAATTTTGATGACTGTTTTAAAAGATAAAAAAGTAATTGCATTAAAATTAAATGCAGCAGGCGATTCTGTTTTAAACGAAACGCATTATCTAACTAATACCTTTCAGCGCTTGAGAGATATTTGTATCGGTAATAATAAAGAAATTTATTTAGCTACCAATGGTGCATCATGGTCAAATACCAATCCAAATACACATTTAATTGTTCGTTTAACGCCACATGTGTCATCTGTATCTGTAAATGAAATTCAAAATGCTTTATTTAAAATTTACCCAAATCCTTTTCGTGATTTTATTACAATAGAAAATGCTGAACAAAAAGAAGTAGTTATTCAAATAAATGATTTAAGTGGAAGAAATTGTTTGATAAATACAATAAATTACGAAATACAGTGCTTAGATGTATCGAGCCTTGCTAAAGGTGTTTATATTGTTAATCTTGCAGATAAAAGTGGAAAAATACTTTTAACTCAAAAGCTTATTAAATAAATATAGCTTTTAAAAATGTTGCATTTTTCAGTCAACAGAATTTTTTGGGTATTAACCATAGGAGTTATCATTTTATTAATTCTTCCGCGCCTTATTCAGGATGGAATGTTTTTAGATGGTATGTTGTACAGTGCTGTTTCTCATAATTTTGCTAAAGGGCATGGTACATTTTGGTTTCCTCATTTCAGTTATGCGCATCATTCTAATTTTCATGAACAGCCTCCGTTAATGTTTGCATTACAAGGTTGGTTTTTCAAACTATTTGGCGATAGCATGTATGTGGAACGTTTTTACTCTTTTTTGTTTGCATTGCTAAATGCATTTATGATTCATAATATTTGGATGATACTTTTTAAAAACGATGTTACAACACAGAAATTAAGTTGGTTTCCGGTTTTGTTATGGATAATCATCCCTGTTTGTTTTTGGGGATTTGCAAACAATATTGAAGAAAATACTATGTCTTTTTTCTGCCTCTTAAGTGTCTTTTTTTCTTTAAAAGCAATTTCAGAAGATAAATTATTTTGGATTTTTATATCTGCTTTTACAATCGTATTAGCAGTATTAACCAAAGGTGTGCAAGGCTCTTTTGTTTTAATGTTTCCATTTTTTTGGAGTTTATTTAATTCTAATAAATTGAAAATATCAAAAGGAATTTTGTTTACATCTATTTTGTTTTTTGTTCCTGTGATTATTTTTTTATTAATGCTTTTAAATGATGCAATTAGAGAAAGTTTAACGCGTTATTTTTTGAACAGGGTTGTAAATTCCATTCAAAATGTTTCGAACGTTGAAAATCGCTTTTACTTATTAGGAAGATTGTTGGTTGAATTGTCTGTACCATTGGCACTAGTATAAATTATAGGATTTATAAATAAAAAGCAAAATAAGTTTGTTGATTTTAAACAATATAAAAATGAAGCATTAGCATTTACTTTATTAGGCTTATCAGGTTCTTTGCCATTAATGATAACACTCGAACAAAGAGGATTTTATTTAAATAATTCATTCGCATATTTTGCATTGGCAATTGCTTTTATGGGTTTGCCTAAATTAAAATTATTGATTTCAGAAATTGAAAATCATATTTGCCTTAAGAGAATTGTATTATCAATTTCAATTTTGGTATTATTTTCTGGAATAGTTGCTACAGCTGCAAATTATGGCAAAACAGGACGCGATGAAGATAAGTTGCATGATGTATATTTAATAGGGAAGCATGTGCCATATGGTAGTACTATTAGTATTCCACACTTTATGCATAATGAATGGACCTTGCAATGTTATTTTATAAGATACTTTTATATTTCTTTAGACCCTCAAAATAATCA
>CALKJP010000098.1 GCA_937995645.1 uncultured Bacteroidia bacterium | reverse complement strand
TTGAAAAATATGCAAAAACCTTAAACAACGTAATTCAACGTTATAACATCAATACACATTTTAAACACAATTTAGTAGAAATTAAAGGCGATGAGAAAATTGCCATATTTGAAACTGTAGATGCAAATGGAAATACACATTTTGTTGAACAAAAATTCGACATGATACACGTAGTTCCTCCTCAAAGTGCACCTGATTTTATAAAAAATAGCCCCTTAGCATTAAAAGATAATCCATTGGGATGGATAGATGTAAATAAGCACACACTGCAACACAATCAATACAAAAACATTTTTGCCTGTGGCGATGCAACCAGCACACCAAATGCTAAAACCGGTGCAGCCGTAAGAAAACAAGTTCCCGTATTAGTTGCTAATTTATTATCATTAATGGAAGGAAAAGAATTAAAAGCAAGCTATAATGGATACGGTTCTTGTCCATTAGTTACAGGCTACGGAAAATTGGTTATGGCAGAATTTGATTACAATAATAACCCGATAGAAACTTTCCCGTTCGACCAATCGAAGGAGCGCTGGAGTATGTGGCTACTTAAAAAATATTTATTACCATGGATGTATTGGAATAAGATTTTAAAAGGAACAGCCTAATATTTTCATTTATGTAACTTTTATTACGGAACTTAGCCATAATCTGCACCTAACTTTGCAGTGAATTTTAAAATATCAAAAATTATGGCTATTACAGAGATTCTAGGATTTGCAGCTGCAACATTAATTGGCGTAAGTTTAGGATTAATAGGTGGAGGCGGTTCTATTTTAACCGTTCCGGTGTTGGTTTATTTATTAGGAGTTGATCCTGTTTTATCTACCGCCTATTCACTTTTCATTGTAGGAAGTACTTCGCTTATAGGAGCCATACAATACATGCAAAAAAAATTAATCAGTTATAAAGCTGCAATTGTATTTGCAATACCATCATTTACAGCGGTATTTCTTACCCGTAAATATTTAGTACCCGCAATTCCTGATCCTATCTTTAATATTGGAAGTTTTGAAGTAAGTAAAAACATTGGAATAATGGTATTTTTTGCATTAATCATGCTTGCTGCATCTTACTCTATGATTAAAGACAAAAAGAAATCAAATGAAAATAAAGATGAAAATGCTCCTTTAAAATTTAATTTTCCAATGATTGCTTTAGAAGGAGGCGTTGTTGGTGTATTAACCGGAATAGTTGGTGCCGGTGGCGGATTTTTAATTATTCCTGCATTGGTATTATTAGCAAAACTCCCTATGAAAATGGCGGTAGGATCATCATTATTAATTATTGCAGCAAAATCGTTAATAGGATTTTTAGGAGACTTAGGAACACAAGACATTCAATGGAGTTTTTTATTGCTCTTTACTTCCCTATCTATTGTTGGGATATTTGTAGGAACATGGTTATCTAAATTTATCCCCGGAAATAAACTTAAAAAAGGTTTTGGATGGTTTGTAGTGATCATGGCCATTTATATTTTATTGAAAGAAATATTTTTAAAATAATTTTTTCATGGGTGACAAAAATCACTGTGCAGTCGCAATATAGTTACGAACTTTGTATCATCAAATTTAATAACCCATAAAAATGTAATTGATGAAATAAGTCTTAAATTTATAATATAAAAGAAAGGCAAATTACATCTACAGCAAATGTTTAACATTTAAAAAACAAAAAAGATGAAAATTGAACAAATTTACACAGGATGTTTAGCACAAGGTGCTTACTACATCGAAAGTAATGGAGAAGCTGCAATTATTGATCCATTGAGAGAAGTACAACCTTATATAGAAATGGCAGAAAAACGAGGTGCTAAAATTAAATACGTGTTCGAAACACACTATCATGCCGATTTCGTTTCAGGCCATATCGACTTAAGCAAAAAAACAGGTGCTCCAATTGTGTATGGACCTGTAATGATTAAACCCGAATTTGATGCAATAATTGCAACAGATGGTCAAAAATTCAAATTAGGTAATGTAACCATTACAGCTATTCACACTCCTGGCCATACCATGGAAAGTACTTGCTACTTACTTACAGACGAAAATGGCAAAGACGTAGCATTATTTACAGGTGATACTTTGTTTATTGGTGATGTTGGTCGCCCCGACTTAGCACAAAAAGTTGTGAAAGATTTAACACAAGAAAAATTAGCCGGTCATTTATACGATTCATTAAGAAATAAAATAATGCCTTTAAACGATGACATAATTGTATATCCGGCTCATGGTGCAGGTTCTGCTTGTGGCAAAAATATGAGTAAAGAAACTTTTGATACCTTAGGTAATCAAAAGAAAACAAACTATGCATTACGTGCAGATATGACTAAAGAAGAATTTATTAAAGAAGTTACTTCAGGATTAATGCCTCCTCCAAGTTATTTCCCTGCAAACGTAATGATGAACATTAAAGGTTACGAAAGCATTGATACCGTTTTAGAAAGAGGTCATCAGGCTTTATCTCCAGAAGCATTTGAAGCTGCAGCAAACGAAACAGGAGCTATTATGCTGGATGTAAGAGCTGCTCAGGAATTTGCAAAAGGATTTATTCCCAATTCTATCAATATTGGTATTGACGGGCAATTTGCTCCATGGGTAGGTGCTTTAATACCGGATTTAAAACAAGCTATTTTAGTTATTGCACCTGAAGGAAGAGAAAAAGAAACAGTTATTCGTTTAGCCCGCGTTGGATACGATAATTGTATCGGTTATTTAAAAGGAGGATTTGAAGCATGGAAAGCTGCAGGTAAAGAAATAGATACTATTAAATCAATCAGTGCTGAAGAATTTGCTCAAATTTTTAACAGCAATCCATCTATCAATGTATTAGATGTTAGAAAGAAAAGCGAATACGATAGCGAGCATGTTTTAAATGTACAAAACTTCCCGTTAGATTACATTAATCAAAACATGTCGGAAATTGACAGAAATAAAGAATACTACATTCACTGTGCCGGTGGCTATCGCTCAATGATTGCAGCATCAATTTTAAAAGCTCGCGGATTTGACAAAGTAATTGATATAGCAGGTGGATTTAAAGCCATTAAAGAAACAGGCAAAGTAAAAGTTTCTGACTACGTTTGCCCATCAACCTTACTATAAAACCCTTTGAAAAGCCTATGAAAATAGGCTTTTCTTTTTTTACAATAATTATGAATATTATTTCATAAAAAACAATGGCTGTTTCATTATTTACATTATTATCATTTTAGGTTAATTCCAAAACTAATTTTAACTATCAATTAGAGTTAGTACCTGTAACTATTAATAATCTATCCGGACTTCATTCATAGGCATATGCACAGCATAATGGTAAATGGCTTGTAATAGGAGGCAGAAAAGATGGGCTTCATCCACGACAACCTTTTAA
>CALKJP010000097.1 GCA_937995645.1 uncultured Bacteroidia bacterium | reverse complement strand
TAGATTTAGAGCTTAACTCTCCAAATGATAATTTTCCCAAACAATTTGGCTTTGGCGGCTGGCATGGTACAAACTCATCACCAGCACTTGTAGAAGCATTCAGGAAAATAATTGCAAATAATAAAATAAATTCAAATGCTAATGTAACATATAGGTCAGGTGAAGAAATTGTTTTTACTGATGAATTTGAGGTAAAAGACGATGCAGAGTTTCATGCTTATATACAGCCTTTTACATGTACAGGCAACGATTATAATGCTGTAAATCCTAATAACTCTAATAATCCTAATGAAAATTTATTAGCTCCGGCAGGTGCATTATTAACAGAAGACGGCTTATATGGTATGCATAATAAATCTAAAGAAAAACAAAAACCTATTGATTATAGTGGGGTTCCAATTAATTACCCGTTAAATATTGAAAATTATAATTACATAAGCCCCACTTTAGCAATTGTAAAAAGTAATGAATCATTTAAATTATTCCCAAATCCAAACAATGGCAAATTTACCATCTATGTTCAAACATTAAACGAGCAAGAGCAATTGCAATTAAATGTAATGGATGTATATGGTAAGCAATTATTAGCTCAGCAAATTAATAATTCTGTAAATCATCAAATAGATTTAACGGCATACAGCAAGGATGTTTATTATGTAAGCGTAACAGGCGATGATGGTTTTAGAGAAGTTAAAAAGGTGGTGATAAACTAAAAAAACGCTCTTACCTGCACACCACCCGTATGTACTGTTGGAGATGATTCTGCAGTACGGCCATTATAGCTTAAATTAAGCTGCATATTATTGCCTAAATTGCGCTGATAGGAAAGCGACCATGTAATATTTTTCCCCGCTTGTAAACCATCCAGCATTTCAAAAGCAAGTGTGGTATTTGACAATCCGCTAAAGGAGTTTACAATATAATTGGTATTGAGTAATAAGCTTCCTTTTGATAAAATAGTATAACGAATTTCAGCTCCTGCATTGCGACTTATGGCTTTTTCGCCTCCTAAATCGAGGCTGTTTTGTTTTTCTATGTATTTAAACATAAACGAAGCTCTAAAAGCGGTATTGGGCTGTAAAGATATTTTTGGCTCCATCTCCTGATAGTGTATGTTAAAGTTTCGGTTGGCAAAAAATTCTGCTTCGCTTTTTCGGTAACCATCGGTTCCTTCTAATCCAATTTGTATCAAACGGGTAATATTCCAGCGCATACGAATGGTTTGAAAGGTATTGGCTCTTGCTTCAAAACCATTGGTAAATAATTGCTTGTTACGTATATCCTGCCAGGTGTGGTCTATGCCAAAAACAGGGCTGGTTCGATTAAAGAAAAAGGTATTGCGAAGCGATGAATTGGTACTGATTAATGATGTGTCTGAAATATTAGAAATAAAAGGATTAAAAGCTGTTGAGCGATTTTCAAAAGTGGTTTTTCTGTCAATTCTAAATGCAGTTTGATTTGAAAATTTAGCCACTAAACTTTTAATTCCGCTTTTGTTCCCCCAAATACGTTCAGGGTCGATATTTAATGCCTGATTAAATTGATTGGTATAGGTTTTCATAAACTCGTTGGTAGGTGTAAAAATGCGTATATACCTTGCCTGATCGGGAAATTTAGCCACTTCAAATTCATTCAAATCTTTTACACCATTATTGTTTAAATCGCCCAGATAAGCGTACACGCCTTGTCCGGCAGGCACTTCAAGAAATGAAAATTCGCGTTTTACTTCCAATCCTGAACCTATTTCGTAAAAACTATTTAAGTTAAATGTTCCTTTTAAAATTCTGATGCCTGCTTCAATTCTGCTTAAAATAGTGTTTTCAGGTTGCAGATTTGTTAGCTCGGTATTGCTTATTTGTAAGGTTCGGTAAGTTGTGGTTGATTTGATATTAAAAGCAGAGTTTTTACTCCATCCGGCATCTATCGTATAGCTTTCGCCAAAGGTGGCACGCTTTAAGCTGTTGTTTAATGCTTGATTATCGGTGCGTTGTTTGTAGGCAAAACGCAATATGGTTTTAGTTGTATCCGGATTAGAAATAAATCCTTCCCACTCAAAATATTCGTAGGAATTAGGCAATAAGGTGTCTCCGCTAAATCGTTTTAAATTTCTTTCCTGATCTTCCCAACCGCCCAAAGTAAAATATTTGAATTTTCTACTCGCATCAATCCTTTGTCTTAAAAACGATGTTGTACCATCAATTGAGCGTGTTTCTAAATAGCTGCTTTTTACTCGCAGGTCGTATTTTTCGGTATTTAAGCCTCCGTAAAAATTGTTTTTAAGCGCATTATATTCACTTTCGGTATTAAATGAATTTATTTCGTATGTAAATGCACCCCATTTGCTTCGGTGTAATTTAAATCCGAGAGTAGATATATGCTGATTTTGAGAAAAGTTTTTGTTTAAAATATTCCAGTCGCGCTCAAATTCTACACTTCTGAAACGCTCTATTAAAGCAAAGTTTCTGTTTACCTGTTCGTAGCCTAAAAACGAAGTGAGTAAAAAAGGGCGTTCGTGCGAACTTATTTTTTGCGTGTTTTCTAAACCAATTTTTATGGCAATATCCTGATCGTCTCCGCTGTCTTTAGCAGAAAAGGTGTTTAAGTCGTTATTGCTAAGGGCAAATTCTATATTGGCTTTGGTTTTTTCATTTATTTGATATTCGGATGTTATAACAGCCATTTGCCGTTTTTTGGGTGTAACCAAAATAGTAATAGGTTCATAGTTTCCTTGTTTGATGCCATTAATAGGGGCTACCCATTCGTAAACTTTTCCATTGGCGGTGCTTTTTATTTGGCGATAATTTCCTTTGCCATCTCCCACTAAAGAAAAACCGACTCTGTAAATAGCTTCATCCGGATTGGTACTGTAAACAAAAATGGAATCGTATATTATGTTTCCAATAATGGTATCGGTTAATTTGTAAAGCACCTGGTCGGGCGTAAATTCTGTTTGATTAAAATTGGGATATACTGCTGCAAGTAAATCATCCCCAACACTTGCCATTAATTCTTTTTTATCGGTATCTAAATTTTGTTGTAAGGGTTGATTTTTAGCGTCCTGTTCGCCATAACCGAATATCCCGACTTTTAGTTTTTTTGTTTCAATTTCTGTTCCAAATTGTAGTAAGGAGCGTGCATAGTTTTTGTCGGAATATTGAAACTCTACGATAATACGTTTGTCTTTCGTAATTAACTGTTTGGCGGTAAAGGTAATTTCAGAATTGTTGTAATCAATGATATAATCATTTTCTTGTCCGCGTTGCATGAGTACGCCATCTATGTAAACTTTTTCTGTACCAGAAAGCACAATAATGAACAGTTCATTTTCGCTACCTCGCAAGCGATAGGGACCTTGATTGCCTTCAACACCCGGAATAATATTTCTGGCAAATTTTCCTTTTGACACAGCTCCTGAAGCGCTAACTGTTACTTTGGCGCCCGGCTTTTCTTCTGTTACAATTTTATTGGTGTTAAATGTAGTGGCAATACTTCCGCCTTGTGCCCGTTTAAAATATTTCATAAAAAAGCTGTTTGCAGGGCTGCTTAACTGAAAATCACCGGCTGTAAGTTTTGATTTATTATCGTACAGTTGAATATATACCTGATCGAAATCCTGCAATTGCTGCGTGTTTCCATCAGGTTGAACAGGAATATTATTATCTGTTATAGCAGCTAAAATATATACATCCTCGCTAATTTTTCCTGAGAGTTGAAGATTTAAAAATGAATTAACCGCTAAATCCTGATTATTACCAAGGGTAAAGCCACGTGAAATACTTCCACTTTTATTTAAGCCTTCTGAAAATAATCCTTCGTTTTTTGGCATCAGCTCAGAGCCGCTGAATAAAAAGGGATTAAAGCTCCCTTTAGCATCCGGTCGAATAAGACTATCTGATTTGTTTTGATAACTTTTATCAAAGTTGTAAGGAAAAACTCGGTAGCTTATCTCTATGCTGTCTTCAGGAATTGTTTTAAAAATAAGCAGCGATTTGGAGTAGTTTATAAAGTACTGTTCAGATGAAATAATTTCTCCGGCTTTTGTTCGGATAATTTCTGAATTTGGAATAATGCTCAGACTATCTAAATAAATGGAATCAGAAAGAGCTACTAATTTATTGCGAAAATTATTTCCCATCTGCGCACATAAAATTACCGGCAGAAGAAATAATAAAAAGCCATATAAAATTCGGTTCAGCAAATCAGGGTAAAACAAACTCGCAATTTACATATTCTAAAAATTATCTTTAGGTTTGTAAAAATGCTTTATATAAACGCAAAATGCCTAAAATAATTACCTATAATGTTAATGGAATACGAGCCGCATTGAGTAAAAACTGGCTCGATTGGTTAAAGGCGGTAAATCCCGATATTGTATGCCTACAGGAAACTAAAGCATCGCCCGAACAGTTGAATACAGCAATTTTTGAAGATGCAGGCTATTATCATTTTTGGCATAGTGCCCAAAAAAAAGGATACAGCGGAGTAGCCATATTAAGTAAAAATAAGCCCGACCATGTAGAAATTGGCTGCGGTATTGACCATATTGATGCAGAAGGAAGAATTATACGCGCTGATTATGGCGATAAATCAGTAATTAGTGTTTATATTCCTTCAGGATCAAGTAGTGATGAACGTCAGGAATATAAAATGGAATGGCTCGATGAATTTTATGATTACATACAAAATCTGAAAAAGGAACGACCTAATTTGCTTATTTGTGGCGATTATAATATTTGTCATAAACCAATTGATATTCATAATCCGGTAGCAAATGCCAATTCTTCAGGATTTTTGCCTGAAGAGCGAGAGTGGATGAGTAAATTTATTGATAGCGGATTTATTGATTCGTTCCGATATTTTAATCAACAGCCGCATCAATACACATGGTGGAGTTACAGAGCTAATGCAAGGGCTAAAAATTTAGGCTGGCGTATAGATTATATTATGGTTGCAAACAATTTGGACAAAAACTTAAAAAGAGCTGTAATTTTGCCAGATGCAAAACATGCTGATCATTGTCCTATGTTACTCGAAATCAACTTTTAGTCGATTAAAACAAGATGTTTGACAAAAAAATGTAACAATTTTAATTACTTTCGTATTAAAATTTATATTTGCACATACCATATCTATCAACATTATGATGAAACGAAGACTATTTACATTTTTATTAGCAACAATTTTACTGTCATCATGTGGTGGCGGTAACGAGCAATCAAAAGAAAAGCGTGAAGCAAAAGGCGATGTATTTTACGGTGGCGTATTACGCCTAAACGAAGTAGAAGATTTTAAAAACCTTTTTCCTTTTAACATTACAGAGGTTACTTCGCATCGTATAGCAAACCAAGTATATGAAGGCTTGGTAAAACTCTCTCAAAAAGATTTAACTGTAATCCCGGCAGTAGCAGAAAGATGGGAAGTAAATGATGATGCAACACAGTTTACATTTTATCTTCGTAAAGGCGTCAAATTTCACGATGATGCTTGCTTTGAAGGCGGTAAAGGTCGTGAAGTAACAGCGAAGGATTTTAAATATTGTTTTGATTTGTTATGTACCAGTTTTCCCGAAAATCAAGGTTTTTGGGTGTTTAAAGACAGAGTGGTTGGAGCAAATGAATACCATGCTTCTTCGGTAGCAAAGAATTTATTGCCGGGCGGAGTAGAAGGTGTTAAAGTTATTGATGATTATACACTTCAAATTAATTTAAACTATTCATTTGCCGGATTTTTAAATATTTTATCAACCCCGTATTGCTATGTTTTTCCAAAAGAAGCATACGAAAAGTATGGAATTGATATGCGCACTAAATGTGTGGGTACAGGGCCGTTTTTTGTAAAAAATGTAAAAGAAGGAGAAGCAGTTGTTTTAGAAAGAAATCCTAATTATTGGAAT
>CALKJP010000096.1 GCA_937995645.1 uncultured Bacteroidia bacterium | reverse complement strand
GCGGCAAGTGTATTTTCGGTAACATCAACAAATAAGGCCACTCTGAAATATGAAAAAATGGCTTGAGCTGTAAATAAGGCTAATAAGGAAATACCTATTTTATCAATATTTTGAATTAATTCTTCATTGGCTGCATCTACTAATTTTCCCATAAGTATAGGAAATACAAGTGCAGTAGCACTTGTTAAAAACAAAAAAATCATTCCTATTAAAAATTTATACTTGTAGGGTTTTAAAAATCCATATAAGCGAAATGCTTTTTTTAATGATTCTTTGCTAACTTTTACTTTAGGTGTATCGTCTGATGCTTTTTTTCGTGCAGCCATTAATTATGATATATTTTCAAATAACCCAACCAGCTTATAAATTGTTTGATTTAAGTATTTTTAAAATTGAATGCAAAGGTAATTAATATTGAAAAAAGATGCGATTTTTTTGCACAAATCAAAAAAGAGCGTATTTTTGCAGTCCGTTTAAGAATAAACAAATTATAGCTCAATAAAATACACTTAAAATTTTAGCGATGAAAAGGACGTTTCAACCTTCGAACAGAAAAAGAAAAAACAAGCATGGTTTCAGAGAGCGTATGGCTACTGCAAATGGTCGTAGAGTATTAGCTGCTCGTAGAAAAAAAGGCAGAAAAAAATTAACAGTTTCTGACGAACCAAGACACAAGAGATAATATTTACCTTTTTTATAGCTATTATAAGAGCCCTTCGGTTTTCGGAGGGCTTTTTAATTTATTTCAAATTAAATAAGTCGTTAATTCCAACATAACGAGTGGTTTTAAACCCTTCGGCATACTTAGCTTGAATCGGACGACCAAATTCTCTGGCACGCGCTTCTATAAAATCCAAGAAATCCTTTGAAGAAATGGGTGTTTCAGGTTCATTTGATTTTGGATTATAAAATTGAGATGAAAAACATAAAATTGATTCGATTTTTTTATCAAATGTTTCGGTAATATCCACAGCAAAATCAGGTTTTAAATAATAATCCTGAATATAATGATACACTGCTTGCGGCCTCCATGCTTGTTGAGCCTTTCCATCAAAAAAGGTTTCAATTTTTGCTAATCCGGATAAAAACGCAGCATCTGCAACTAAAGCTGCTGCTCTTTGATGATCACAATGCCTATCGGATATTGAATTTGCCAGTATTATTTTTGGACGATATTTGCGAATAACTTTAATTATTTCGAGTTGATGTACTTTATCATTTTGAAAAAATCCATCAGCAAAATCTAAATTTTCTCGTACACTAACTCCCAAAACTTTTGACGAAGCTTCGGCCTCTTTGTTTCTTAATTCAACAGAACCTCTGGTACCCAATTCTCCTCTTGTTAAATCAATTATTCCAACTTTATAGCCTTTTAATACATGTTTGTATAATGTGCCTGAACATCCTAATTCTACATCATCCGGATGTGCTGCAAAAGCTAATATATCTAATTCCTGTATAGTCATTATTCAAATTTTTAGATTTCAAAAATACGATATAGTTTTTTTTGTAGGTTTGTATAAAATGAAAAATAAATTACCCAACGGATTTATCTTCCCTTATATGCTGCTTTTAATTACAGGAGCTATTGCCTATTTTTTAACGAATAAAATTGATGCGCATTTATTCGTAAATAAATTTCATCACCCATTTTTTGATACAATTTTTTATTATGTCACTTATTTGGGTGATGGTATCTTTGTTGTTATAACACTAATTATTACTGCATTTTTTAATGTTCGTCTGGCTTTACTAATCTTAGCTTCTTATGCACTTTCTGCAGGAATTACTCAGGGATTAAAACATTTATTATTTGATGATTGGATGCGACCTGCAGGTATTTTTGAAGCAAATGCCCAATTGCAACAATTATATCTTATACCAGGTGTTGAATTAAATTATCATAATTCTTTTCCTTCAGGACATAGCACTTCTGCTTTTGCACTGTTTTTCAGTTTGAGTATTTTTTCATCGAAAAAAACAATACAGTTTTTACTTTTTGGCATTGCAGCATTAGCGGCTTATTCGCGTGTGTATTTATCGCAACATTTTTTTATTGATATTTACGTTGGTTCATTCATTGGAACAATATGCAGTTTACTTGTTTACCAATTTGGTATTACAAGATTAAATGAAAAATATAACCAATCGCTTTTAACCCTAATTAAATAAGATGTTTTTAAACAAAACCGGACATTATATACTTTTATTAGTAATTGCTTCATTTGCATTTTTGCCATTTCTTGGTAATACGCACCTGTTTGACTGGGATGAAATAAACTTTGCTGAATGTGCACGAGAAATGATTGTATCTGGAAATTATACAACTGTTACAATTAACTATCAGCCATTTTGGGAAAAACCTCCTTTGTTTATCTGGATGCAAGTAATCAGCATGAAGCTGTTTGGAATTAATGAGTTTGCAGCTCGTTTTCCAAATGTTGTATGCGGATTTTTAACACTAATCTTTCTATTTAATATAGGTAATAAGTTATATGACACTAAAATGGGATGGTTGTGGGTATTGTTCTACATCGGCTCTTTTCTTCCTCATTTATATTTTCGTTCTGGAATCATAGACCCTTGGTTTAACCTATTTATTTTCGCTGCTATTTATTTTTTCTACGTTCATAGCAGTAAACATACTTCGTTTAATAAGCAAAATAAAAACCATAAATATTTAGTATTTTCAGGTATTAGTCTTGGTTTAGCTGTAATGACAAAAGGTCCTGCTGCTATTTTAATTTTTGGATTAACACTTGTTATTTTTTGGTTTATCAACCATCGTAAAAATTTAGCAAGTATTAAAGGATTAATTTATTTTTCAATTGCGGTAATTGTTACCGGCAGTTTGTGGTTTATTATTGAAATTATTAACGGACGTTTTTACATTGTTAAAGATTTTTTTGAATATCAGGTTCGTTTATTTAAAACACAGGATGCCGGTCATGGTGGTCCGTTTTATTATCATTTCATTGTGCTGCTTATTGGTTGTTTTCCTGCATCCATTCCGGCTATTGCATCGTTCACTATGCGAAGCGCAGATACTCCGCAACAAAAAGCTTTTAAGCGCTGGATGATGATTTTATTCTGGGTAGTTTTAATCCTTTTTTCAATTGTAAAAACCAAAATAGTTCACTATTCATCGCTGTGTTATTTCCCAATAACATTCTTAGCTGCCTATACCATACATAAGCAAATTACGTATCCTTTAAATTATAAATGGAGAAAATGGAAAAGTGCATTGATGTTATTTATTGGTACAACATTTAGTTTGGCTATTGCCGGTATTCCTTTAGTTTTAAAACAGAAAGAAAAATTAATTGAAAGTGGAATTATTAAAGATGATTTTGCATTGGCTAATCTTGAAGCAAATGTAACTTGGACAGGATATGAATCTATTGCGGGAATAGTTTTATTTGTTGGTGTTATAGCAAGTTTCATATTCATTATTAAAAGTCAGCAAATTATTGGTTATACTATTTCCGCTTTTACGGTAGTAATTGTATTACATTTAATTTCTTCTATGTATTTAAGTAAAATTGAGGCTTATTCACAAGGTACTGTTATAGCTTATTATAAAGCATTGGCTCAAAAAGATTGCTATGTAGAAACACTTGGTTTTAAAAGTTATGCCCATTTATTTTATACCAAAAAGAAACCTCTAGAAAATAAGCGTGCATACGAAATGAGCTACTTGCTAAATGAAGTAACCGATAAGCCGGTTGTATTTGTATGTAAAAGCACCTATGCAGAAACAGTAAAAAACGATTATCCTCAGCTAAAATTTTCGCATTGTAAAAACGGATTCTGCTTTTTTATAAAATCAAAAGATTAGCATTTACACGATTATTTCGTAACAACAGCTCGATAAAATAAAAATACCCGCCTGGAAAAACTGACGGGTATTTTTGTGTTTTGTGGTTTCGTAGGGATTCGAACCCCAAACCTTCTGATCCGTAGTCAGATGCTCTATCCAGTTGAGCTACGAAACCTACAAACGTTTTTAAATGGGAGTGCAAATGTACATATTTTTTTTTGCCAACAAAATGGATTATGATAAATAAGGCTAGTCTTCATGTCCTTTAGAGTTTTTTATGATACCAGTTTTCCACATTTTGTCTTCTTCTTCTTGTTCTTTTCTTAATTGTTCACTAATTTCTTTATTATCTAAACGTGATAAATCTGGTTGACCAGCATTTATCCATGCAGTGTACCAAAGGCTTCCAATACCGATAATTGCCGAACGCATTCTCCGTTCAACCATTCCGCTCATCAATTTATTATACTCTAAACTGTATTCATAAGAATAAACCCGCATCATAGCTGCTCCTCTATTTTCGTAGCTGTATTTTTTATCAGAAGGGAAAACGGCATTTAACTGTGCTTCCAATAGTAACACCGAATCTTTGGCAGAAAAACTTTCCTGAACTCTATCCCAAGCATAATCCAGCGGATGTTCTATATATTTAGCTCTGCCTGTCCAATAATCATAATCTTCTGCAAACAGTTCAGGAAGTCTTGATTCCCAAAATCCATGTATTCCTTTTTGGTTGGTTAATTGTCCGTTATAATTTTCAGTAGTATGCAATGGAACATGTGCATCGCCTATGTAATGACCTAAATCAGCAGAATAGCGCAATATTCTGTCTAAATCTTCATTTCTGAAAGCCTCGGTTAAACGTTTCACCATGGTTTCTATCCACCAGGGAACAATACCATGGGCTTTTAAAGTATCTTCGGTAAATTTTGCAACGGCATCTTTCCATTTACGTGGCATATTTTTAAATGGATCTTCTCCATCTTTGGCGTATCTATCTATATCAATAAAATGTTTAGGCGCTTCGTCTTCTACGGCATATCTTCTTTTATCAGGGTCAACAGCATGTTCAGTAATAAACTCAATGTGTTTTTTATAGAAACCAATCATTCCCGGAGGAAGTGTAAATACGGCCATTCTGTTTATACGTTTATGAGCAAAAAAGCCCCACGAATGGCTTTGCTGTGGGATAAAAAAACTTATTGTTAGAATTATAAATATGAGTATTAATACTTTTTTAACCATGTTTATTGAGGAAGGTGTATTCACAAATTTACAATTTTGATAAGAGTGCTGCAAAAATTACTATTTAACGAAATGTTAAAATTTTATTTGATTACATTAAATAAACTTGGTTCTTTCATTAGTTTTTCAATTTCTTCGATGGTACGAGGTGCTGATGATGATAAGTTTTCAGGTTCGCCTGTAGTAATTAAAATATCATCTTCAATTCTTACACCTATGTTCCACCATTTGGGGTCGCAGGGAGAACCTTCCGGTATATAAATTCCCGGCTCTACCGTAATTACTTGGTTAGGCATTAATGGTCCGTATAAACCAGGGTCGTGCACATCTAATCCTAAATAATGCGATGTGCCGTGTGGGAAATATTGCATGGCTTCAAATGGCGTTTTAGCAATTTTAAGTTCAATAAGACGTTTTTGAATTACTTTTAAGGCCTCATTATGGGGATCCCAGAATTTATTTCCTGCCTTGCAGGCTTTTATTCCGGCATTTTGTGCTTCTAAAACTATGTTGTAAATAATTTTCTGTTCTGGAGAAAATTTTCCATTAACAGGCATTGTACGAGTAACATCAGCAGTATATCCTCTGTATTCTGCGCCTACATCGCTTACTAACAAATCACCATCCTGAACTTTTCTGCGATTGGTATTGTAATGTAATACACATGAATTTTCTCCTGCACCCTGTATGGATGGAAATCCGCAATGTTCTGCTCCATCACGTTTAAAAAAGTATTCTAAAATTGCTTCGGTTTGATATTCGGTCATTCCGGGCTCCAAAGCTTTCATTAATTCAACCTGAGCTTTGCAGGTAATTTGTATGGCTTTTCGCAATAGTTCAATTTCTTCCGGTTGTTTGGTTTGGCGGAGTAATGCCATATACTCTGTAAGTTTTCGTTTATCCACTTTAGCATTGGCACTTTTGTTTCTGAAATGTTTTACAAGAGAATATAAATCGCCTCTATCGTTTTTATCATCTCTAAAATCATCTTCAATAGGCAGAATTAAAACATGTTCAAACTGATTAAAATCGAGCGTAATATCTGCAAAGGCTGAATTAATATAAGCATATTTAAATTCGAGCTTTTCTTTTACTCCATCTGCTCCCAATCTTTTACCATCCCATGTTTCGCGCTTAGCATTTCTGGGTTGAACAAATATAAGTTCATTAGTTTCTATAGAATCTATTTCTATGTTTTCTTTAAAAATTAAAAGTATCGCATTGGGTTCTCTATACCCTGTTAAATAATAGAAATTGGGATCTTGATGATATTCAAAATCAACATCATTGGAGCGATTTCGAACCGGATTGGTAAAAAAAACTGCTACCGATTTATCGGGCATTAATTTTCTGAGTGCTTCTCTTCTTTCTCTATGAAATGATGCGGGTAACAGATCATCATCATATAAAGTATCTTTGTTAATTAGTTTTAATAATTGATTTAGCTGAGGTTCGTCTTTTTGAGAAAAAGAATTGACGCAAATGGCTATAAGTAAAACCGAAAATAAAAATTTCATGTTCAATATTAAGCAAAAAAAATGTTGCTATCTTAATAGATAGCAACATTTAACACTATAATTATAGAACTAAATTATTTAATAAAACCTTTTTCGCGGGCTTCTTTCAATACAGCAGAAATACCGTTTTTATTTATATTTTTTAAAGCCGAAGTTGAAATTTTTAATGTTATCCATCTGTTTTCTTCAGGGATAAAAAATCTCTTGCTTATTAAATTTACGTTGAATTTTCTTTTTGTTTTACGGTTTGAGTGAGATACCCTGTTACCCACAATTGCCTTTTTACCTGTTAACTGACAAACTCTTGACATAATACCAAATATTTAAAAAATATGTGTCTTTTATTTAATGGACGGCAAATTTATACT
>CALKJP010000095.1 GCA_937995645.1 uncultured Bacteroidia bacterium | reverse complement strand
ACAAAAATTGGCAACCAACAATGGCGGATACAATGCCATTAACTTTGGCAAAACACATCCAAAAGTTTACAGCGAATTAACTACCGACCATCCAATTGACCTTTGCCGCTATCAGGTAGCAAATTGTTATATGGGAAAAGTTGGTTTAATTAATTCCGGAGGTGAATCAAAAGGAGCATCCGACTTATCGGAAGCTGTAGCTACAGCCGTAATTAACAAACGAGCGGGTGGTCATGGATTAATTTCCGGACGTAAAGCATTCCAAAAAGATATGAAAGAAGGCATTGCATTATTACATGCTATTCAAGATGTATATTTAGAAAAAGAAATTACAATAGCCTAAAATTTCTTCTTTTTATTTATAGATTTATAAATTTTTAATCTCATCCTCTATGAATTGGTTTAAAAGGATAAAAGTAGGGATTACCACATCAACAAAAGAAAAGAAAGAAACACCGGAAGGATTGTGGTATAAATGCCCTTCTTGTAAAGCCATAACACCTACTGATGAACATGTACAAAACAAATATATATGTCCTAAATGTGAATATCACGAAAAAATCGGTTCTGCCGAATATTTTTCAATAATTTTTGATGATAACCAATTTAAAGAAATAAATGCCAACTTAGTTTCGGGCGACCCTTTAAACTTTTCAGATACAAAGAAATATACCGATAGACTTAAAGCAACCATTGAAAAAACTCATTTACACGATGCTATTAGAACTGCTCATGGAAAAGTAAATGGAAACGACTTGATGGTTGCTTGTATGGATTTTAATTTTATCGGAGGTTCTATGGGTTCGGGTGTGGGTGAAAAAATTGCGCGTGCTATTGACTATTGTATAGAAAATAAAATACCACTAATGATTATTTCCAAATCAGGTGGTGCTCGAATGATGGAGGCAGCATTTTCATTAATGCAGATGGCAAAAACATCAGCAAAACTTACACTTTTATCAGAAGCTAAAATTCCATATATTTCTCTTTTAACCGATCCTACCACAGGAGGAGTCACAGCCTCTTACGCCATGTTAGGCGATTTAAATATTGCCGAACCCGGTGCTTTAATCGGTTTTGCAGGGCCACGCGTAGTTAAAGAAACCATTGGGAAAGATTTACCCAAAGGCTTTCAAACATCAGAATTTGTGTTAGAACATGGATTTTTAGACTACATCGTAAATCGCAAGGAATTAAAATCTAAACTTACTAAAACCTTGGAAATGTTTAAAAATTAACACATACTTTTGTTATTGTTCAAAAGATTTTATAATTTCGCAAACTGAAATAGAAAAGAAAGAAACAATATTACAAAAGAAACAAAAATGTATTTAACATCAGAAACCAAAAAAGAGATTTTTAAAAAGTACGGTAATTCAGAAAAAAATACCGGTTCTGCTGAAGCGCAAATTGCTTTATTTTCTCTACGCATCAATCATTTAACAGAACATTTAAAATCTAACAAAAAAGATTTTGCAACACAAAGGGCATTAATTAACTTGGTTGGTAAAAGAAGAAGCCTTCTTAATTACCTTAAAAATACCAATCTTGAAAAATACAGAGCCTTAGTATCAGAACTAAATCTTAGAAAATAACTTAATTATAAATTTTCTCAAAAAAGGCAATTGCTAAAATTGCCTTTTTTGTTATTTATGCACTCGCCAAATCATTTAATATACAAAATATGAAATTAGGATATACACATACATTTACCATGCCCGATGGCAAAACAATAAGCTTAGAAACAGGAAAATTAGCAAAACAAGCTGACGGATCTGTAGTTTTAAAAGTTGGAGACAATATGTTATTAGCTACTATTTGTTCAGCTAAAGAAGCCAAAGAAGGTTTAGACTTTTTACCATTAACAGTTGATTATCAAGAAAAATTTGCCTCCACCGGCCGCTTCCCTGGAGGATTTTTTAAGCGTGAAGCCAAACCATCTGATAACGAAATATTAATAAGTCGCTTGATTGACCGCGCCTTACGCCCATTATTTCCAGAAGATTATCACGCAGATACACAAGTTTTAGTATATTTAATTTCATCAGATAAACAAACATTACCGGATGCGTATGCTTGTTTAGCTGCTTCAGCGGCTATTGCAGTGTCAGATATACCATTTAATGGCCCAATTTCAGAAGTTCGTGTGGGAAGAATAAACGGGCAATTTGTAATTAATCCATCAATGTCTGAACTCGAAAATTCAGATATTGACATGATTGTAGCAGCTAACAAAAAAGATATTGTAATGGTTGAAGGCGAGATGAAAGAAATTTCAGAAAAAGACATGTTAGAAGCTATCAAATTTGCACATGAAGCAATAAAAGTTCAAATAACAGGTATTGAAGATTTAGTAAAATTAGTGGGCGAAAAACCAAAAAGACAATATTGTCACGAAGTAAACGATGAAGAACTACGCGAAAAAGTTAAAAAAGACCTTTACGACAAAGTTTATGCAGTAGCTAAATCAGGTGCACCAAAAGCTGAACGTTCTGCTGCATTTAAACAAGTTTTAGAAGAATATTTATCAACATTCACCGAAGAAGAAAGAACAGAAAAAGAAGCCTTAATTAAAAAATACTATCACGAAGTAGAATACATAGCCATGAGACGTATGATTTTAGATGAAAAAATACGCTTAGATGGACGAACTACCATACAAATTCGCCCTATTTGGTCTGAAATTGGTTATCTGCCTGCTGCTCATGGTTCGGCAATATTTACCAGAGGAGAAACTCAATCCTTAACTACCGTTACCTTAGGTACAAAATTAGACTTACAAACCATTGACACAGCAGTTATTCAAACACAGAATAACTTTATGTTGCATTACAATTTCCCTCCATTTTCAACCGGTGAAGTAAAACCTAATCGCGGACCGGGGAGAAGAGAAATTGGTCATGGAAATTTAGCACAAAGAGCATTAAAACAAGTATTTCCTAAAGATTGTCCTTATACAGTTCGAGTAGTTTCCGATATTTTAGAATCTAACGGATCATCATCTATGGCTACTGTTTGTGCAGGAACCCTTGCATTAATGGATGCAGGTGTAAAAATTACCAAGCCCGTAACCGGAATTGCAATGGGATTAATAACCGACAATACGGGTAAATACGTAATTCTGTCCGATATATTAGGAGATGAAGATCATTTAGGCGATATGGACTTTAAAGTATGCGGAACAAAAGACGGTATTACAGCTTGTCAGATGGATTTAAAAGTTGATGGATTACCATACGCTGCTATGGAAGAAGCCTTAGAGCAAGCGCGTCAAGGACGATTACACATAATGAATGAAATTACTAAAACCATTGCTCAACCACGCGAAGATTACAAACCCCACGCTCCACGCATAGTACAAATTACCATTCCAAAAGAATTTATTGGTGCCGTAATTGGACCTGGAGGAAAAATTATTCAGGAAATACAGCGTGAAACCGGTACTGTAATAACCATCGAAGAAGTTAACGATACAGGTGTGGTTGATATTTCTGCCGATAATAAAGATGCAATTGATAAAGCTTTATCACGCATAAAAGCAATCGTATCACAACCGGAAATTGGTGAAGTTTATGAAGGAAAAATAAAATCAATCATGCCCTTTGGAGCATTTGTAGAATTTATGCCCGGGAAAGACGGATTATTACATATTTCCGAAATTGAACACCGCAGAATAGACACCATGGAAGGTATTTTTAAAGAAGGAGATTTGGTAAAAGTAAAACTACTTGAAATAGATAAAAAAACCGGAAAGTTTAAACTTTCACGCAAAGCTTTATTGCCCAAGCCCGAAAATCAACAATAAAAGAAAAGCGAGGTTAAAACTCGCTTTTTTTATTAAATCACCACACTTTTTTATAATCAATTAGCTACAATGGTTAAAAATTAAAATTAACTTTGCACACTTAATTTACAGATAAATTTCATATAGTGAATAACTCATAAAATTATCATCATGTCAGAATTGAAAGAAGCAAAAACTACCGTACAAAGTACAACCTTAGCCAATATGTCATTACATAATCATGAACAAGTGGTATTTGGTTTTGATGAAGCAACAGGATTAAAATGCATTATAGCTATACATAATACAATATTAGGTCCGGCTTTGGGAGGTACACGAATGTGGGCTTATGCAAACGAATCAGAAGCTTTAAATGATGTATTGCGATTATCGCGTGGTATGACATACAAAGCAGCAATTACCGGCTTGAATTTAGGAGGAGGAAAAGCAGTTATTATAGGCGATTCAAGAAAAGACAAATCCGAAGCAATGATGCGCAGATTCGGAAAATTTGTTAATAGTTTAGGCGGAAAATATATTACGGCAGAAGATGTAGGTATTGGTACCAAGGATATGGAATACGTACACATGGAAACTCAGCATGTTACAGGCATTCCGGAATCAATGGGAGGTAGTGGTGACCCCTCACCGGTAACTGCATTTGGAGTTTACATGGGAATGAAAGCCTCAGCTAACTATCGTTGGGGAAATGATAGTTTAAACGGAAAAAAAATTGTTGTACAAGGCGTAGGGCATGTTGGCGAAAGCCTCGTAAGTCATTTAGTAAAAGAAGGCGCAAAAGTTTACATAACCGATATTTTCCAAGACAGATTAGAAGCCGTTGTTAAGCAATACGGAGTAGAAGTAGTTGATAAAGATGCGTTTTATGATATGGACATGGATATTTATGCACCATGCGCATTAGGTGCAACATTAAACGATAACACCTTAGAGCGATTAAAATGTTCAATTATTGCAGGTGCCGCAAATAACCAACTTGCTGATGAAAAAATACACGGAGAAGCTGTAATGAAAAAAGGAATTTTATACGCTCCTGATTTTTTAATTAATGCAGGAGGTTTAATTAATGTATATACCGAGTTAGAAGGATACAACCGAAACAGAGCCTTATCTAAAGCTGAAAATATATATAATACTACTTTACAGATTTTAAAAATATCTACTGAAGAAAATATTCCAACTTATGTTGCTGCAAATCGCATGGCAGAACAAAGAATTGAAGCAATCGGTAAAGTAAAATTATCCTATTAATATTCAGGCCCAGAGAGGAATTACATGTTAAGCAGAAGGCATCTAAGAGTAAAAGTATTGCAAGCATTGTACGCTTATTTTCAATCAGAAAAAAACGATTTGCTGGCAGGTGAAAAAGAGTTGAATCTAAGCATTGAAAAAGTGTACGATTTATATATCTCTCAACTTTTAATTTTGCCGGAGTTAACTCATATCGCATCTATACAAATTGAAGAAAGAAAAAACAAGAAACTTCCTACCAAAGAAGATTTAAATCCAAACTATAAGTTTGTAAATAATCTTTTGATAAAAAAAATAGCCGAAGATAAAACGCTTGCCGCTAAAGCAAACCAGCGAAAAATAAACTGGACAGGTGAAAAAGAACTTATCCGTAAATTATTTGCTAAAATACAAAAAAGCGATATTTACAAAGCATATATGAATAACACACAAAATTCTTTTGCCGAAGATGTAGAATTTACCGTTCAGATTTTTAAGAAATTTATTGCTGAAGACGATTTGCTGCTTCATTATTATGAAGAGCGCAGTATTTATTGGTTAGACGATTTTGAACTGGTTAACAGCATGCTTATAAAATCATTAAAACAAACAAAAGAAAACGAACCTTTAGTAATCTTAAAACTGTTTAATGACGAAGCAGATGACAAAAAATTTATGATTGATTTATTCCGAAAAACCATTGTAAATTCTAAGCAATACGAAGAAATGATTTCTGAAAAAACCAAAAACTGGGAAGTAGAACGAATTGCAGCAATGGATATTTTAATCATGAAAATGGCTTTGGCAGAAGTACTAAATTTTTCAAACATTCCAGTAAAAGTAAGTTTAAACGAATATATTGATGTATCCAAACGCTATAGCACACCCAAAAGCAATGTGTTTGTAAATGGAGTACTCGATAAAATTTTTAATGAACTTAAAGCCGAAAATAAAATACAAAAATCCGGAAGAGGTTTAATGAATTAAATAAATTTAAAATGAAAAAGATTATTGTTTCAACATCAATTTTAGTAAGTCTGTGGGCATGTAACAGTAATAACAACCAAGTTTCTACCGACTTGGTTAAAAATCCTGTAAATGCCGATGGAACAATTGACACTGTAAATGTTCCAAAATTCAAATTTGAAACCGATACGTTTAATTTTGGCACCATTACTCAAGGCGAAAAAGTTTCATTTACATTCAGATTTACCAATGTAGGAAAAGGAAATTTAATAATTTCAGCAGCCAATGGCAGCTGTGGTTGTACCGTTCCTGAATATCCTAAAAAGCCAATTGCAGAAGGAGAACAAGGACAAATAAATGTTACCTTTGACAGCGAAGGCAAAAGCGGTAAACAACAAAAAACAGTTACTTTAGTAGCCAATACATATCCTAACCAAAAAATATTATATGTAGTAGGAGATATAATTGCTCCTGCTGCTCAGGAAAATAAATAATATAAATTTAATATAAATCAATTTACAATGAACTTAGAAACAATCTTATTAATGGCTCAGCCTCAAGGGCAGCAAGGTAGCGGATGGGCTTCTTTACTACCCTTAGTATTAATTTTTGTAGTATTTTACTTTTTTATGATTCGTCCGCAGATGAAGAAAGCAAAAGAAGCTAAAAAATTTCGCGAAAATCTTAAAAAGGGCGATAAAATAATTACCATTGGCGGTATTCATGGAAAAATTATAGATATAAATGATGCCACCTTTATTATTGAAGTAGAAGATGGTGTAAAATTAAAAATTGAAAAAACAGCTGTTGCAACCGACCCGTCTCTGATTGGTCAGCAAAAATAAGCCTCAAATCCCCTTTATTAAGGGGATTTTTTCATTCATTTAAAAATTGAATTTTTATGAACGGACACGTAAAATCAGAAATTAAAAACAGAATTGGATATATTACGTTTTTTCACCCTCAAAGTAATTCAATGCCGGGTGAATTATTACGTAAACTGGCATCAGAAATTACATCAATGGGTAACAATGCCGAAGCAAAAGTAATTGTATTAAAAAGCGAAGGAGAAAAAGCATTTTGTGCCGGAGCCTCATTTGACGAATTAATCTCTATAAAAGATTTTGATACGGGAAAATATTTCTTTTCCGGATTTGCAGCAGTTATAAATGCCATGCGAAAATGTCCTAAGTTTATTATAGGAAGAGTACAGGGCAAAGCAGTTGGAGGTGGAGTTGGTTTGGCATCATCTGTTGATTATTGTATGGCTGTAAAATCAGCCTCAGTAAAGCTATCAGAACTTGCAGTTGGTATTGGACCTTTTGTAGTTGGCCCTGCTGTTGAACGCAAAATTGGTTTATCAGCCATGAGCGAATTAGCAATAAATGCCACCGAATGGCGCAGTGCAGAATGGGCACATCAAAAAGGATTATACACACACATTTTTGATACAGTTGAAGAATTAGATACTGAAATTGAAAAATTAGCAAATCGTTTAGCAGCCTCTAATCCAGAAGCTATGGAAATGCTCAAAAAAGTTTTTTGGCAAGGAACTGAAAACTGGGACGAACTTTTAGCCGAAAGAGCCGGAATGAGTGGAAAATTAGTACTATCAGATTTTACTGTAAATGCTATTAATCAATTTAAAGCTAAAGCATAAATTTATTTACCAATTTCGACCAAAGGTTTGGCAAGGCCAAACCTTTTTTTATAATTTTAATCAATGAAATTTAAATCACGATTAAAATATTTATTATTCTTCCTTTTTGTTGTTACAATTAACAATCTGCTTTTTTCAAGAGATACGCTCCAGCAAAAAATAGCTGCTACTTTAATTGATACCGCTAAAGTAGATTTACTCAATCAGGCAGCAGAACAATACAAAACAGTTGATGAAAACAGAGCACTTGAGTTTGCAAAAAAAGCATTAAGCATTTCACTTAATAAAAAATACTATAAGGGAGTGGCAAATGCTTACTATCAAATAGCTGATACTTATAAAACATATGGAAAAACAAGCCTCGCATTAGAATATTTCAATAAATCAATTCGTTATTTTAAAGTAATTAACGATTATAATTCACTTATTAAAGTATATAATAAAATTGGTGTAATATATTTTAATAAATATGATTATAAAAAGGCGGTAATTTATTATACCAAAGCATTTAAACTTGCTGAAACAACAAACGATTATCAGGCACATGCCGGCATCTTAAACAATATCGGAAATATTTATTATACTCAAGGGAAATATACTGAAGCTATTGATTTTTATAGTCGTTCATTAAAAATTAGAGAACAACAAAATGACACCAATGGAATAGCCGGCAGTTTGCACAACCTGGCATCTATATTTTATGCACAAGGCATGATGAAAGATGCTGAAAAAATGTATCTTAAATCTATTGCACTTAGAGAAAAAATTGGAAATGAAAAAGGAATTGCACTTTCATACAGTCATTTAGGAAGCCTACATTTACATTTAAAGAATTTCGAAAAAGCACTTGAATATCAACATAAAGCTGTTGATATATATACACAAATTCATGATAAAAATGGATTAGCTAATGCCTATTCAAATATTGGGAATATTTATCGTGAACTTAGAGAAAATAAAAAAGCAATAGCATATTTTGATAAAGCATTAGAACTCTATAATGAAGTAGAAGATGTTATAGGAAAATCGAATTTATTTATCAGTAAAGGCAATTTACTAATTAGCGAAAATAAAATTGCAGAAGCTGTTAAAGAACTTGAAAAGGGAAAATTACTATCGGAACAATTTGAAATTTCTGAAAATAAAAGTAAAACATATTTAGCCCTTGCAGAAGCATACGAAAAAATAAATGATTATAAAAGAGCGTTCCATTATAATAAACTTTACAATGCCCTAAAAGATTCATTAAACAATTCAATGCTTATTGAGAAACTAACAGATATTCAAAAGCGTTACGAAGACGATGCCCAACTAAAACAAATAGAAGTACTGCAAAAAGAAAAAGAAAATCAGGAGTTAAAAATTAAACAAAATGCTAATAGAATTACCATTTTAATTATATCGTTAATAGCATTAACAACCATAACACTAATAGTAATCATAAGTAACAGGCATAAACAAAAAACAAATCAATTACTTAGTGCCCAAAACGAAGATATTTTAAAACAAAAAAACGAAAAAGAAGTTTTATTAAAAGAAATACACCATCGTGTAAAAAACAATCTTCAAGTAATTAATAGTTTATTGCGCTTACAAGCTGCCATGATAGACGATCCAAAAGTTGTTGCTCTTTTTGAAGATTGCCAAAATCGTGTTCGCTCAATGGCTTTAATTCATGACAAATTATATTCTATAAAAGATTTATCGAGCATACAGGTAAAAGAATATATCGAAAATTTAATTGATAGCCTTATTAATTCCTATGGATTAAAAAATAAAATTGAGTTAAAACTCACCATTGAGCCATTAACTTTCTCGGTAGATACTTTAATTCCATTGGGATTACTTTTAAATGAAATTATTTCAAATTCATTAAAATATGCTTTTAATAAAGAAATGAAAAGCGGATTAATCGAAGTTTCATTAAAGGCACTTGAAAATAATAAATACGAATTATTAGTAAGCGATAATGGTCAAGGTTTTTCAAAAGATGTTTTTAATGAGCCTCAAAATTCGTTAGGTATTGAATTAATTAAAGCATTTGTTGATCAGCTTGACGGAACAATAGAAAAATTAGACCTTCCGGGTACTTCCTACCGAATTGTTTTTCAAAATATTGGAAAGTAAAATCATTTCAACTGATTTTCTTAACCTTTTCAGGCTTGAATTTATAACATATAATCACTAAGTTTAAAGCCTATTTCAATCCAACTTAACGATTAAAAAAAAGTAAACATGGGTTCAGCAATTAGCAACACTCCAAAAGAAACAACATTAACACGCGAAATTCTTTTAAAAGCCTTCCGATTAATGTCAACTGCCAAAGCTTTAGCGGAGATTTATGAAGAAAATGCAAAAGTAACCTCTAAATACGTACATGCAACATCTCGCGGCCATGAAGCTATTCAATTAGCTTTAGGAATGCAATTAAAAGCTCAGGATTATCTTTCTGCCTATTATCGCGATGATAGTATTTTGTTAGGTATAGGAATTACTCCTTATGAATTGATGTTGCAATTAATGGCCAAAAAAGACGATCCATTTTCAGGAGGAAGAACATATTACAGCCATCCAAGTTTACGCAGAGATGATATGCCTAAAATACCGCATCAATCATCGGCTACAGGTATGCAGGCAATTCCAACCACAGGTATTGCCTTAGGCTTACAATATCAGGAAAAAACAGGAATGCGTAAAGATGAAGGTATGGAAAACCCTGTTGCAGTATGCTCTTTAGGCGATGCATCTATTACAGAAGGCGAAGTAGCAGAAGCTTTTCAAATGGCCGTATTAAAAAAACTTCCCATTTTATATTTAGTTCAGGATAACGAGTGGGATATTTCGGCCAATGCAAAAGAAATTCGCGCCATGGATGCGCCTGATTACGCCAAAGGTTTTAAAGGATTAGAAGTATTTAGTATAAATGGAAGTGATTTTTTCCAAAGTTGGCAAACAATAAGAAAAGCTTTAGAAATAGTACGATTAGAAAGACGCCCGGTAATGGTTCATGCAAAAGTTCCTTTGCTTAACCATCATACATCGGGAGTTAGAAAAGAATGGTACAGAGATGATTTGGAAGAACAATCAAAACGCGACCCTTATCCATTATTTCGTTCACAATTAATTGATTTTGGTATCGAAGAAAAAGAACTTAATACCATTATTACTGAAGTTAAAGAATTAGTTAAAAACGATTATAATCGTGCCTTAAATGCAGAAGACCCATCACCCGAAGATTTATTTAAACACGATTTTGCCCCTACACCAATTACCGAAGAAAGAGGAAACAGAGAACCCAAAGATAAACAACCAACCGTAATGGTTGATTGTGCTTTATTTGCCATTCAAGAATTAATGAGCAAACACCCGGAATGCTTATTATACGGCCAAGATGTTGGAGGCAGACTTGGCGGAGTATTTCGCGAAGCAGCCACTTTAGCTCAAAAATTTGGCGATCACCGCGTATTTAATACCCCCATTCAAGAAGCATTTATTATTGGAAGTACAGTAGGTATGTCGGCAGTAGGACTAAAACCAATAGTTGAAGTTCAGTTTGCCGATTATATATGGCCGGGCTTAAACCAGTTATTTACCGAAGTTAGCCGTTCCAATTATTTATCAAACGGAAAATGGCCGGTAAGCTGTATTATTCGTGTACCTATTGGCGCATACGGAAGCGGAGGGCCTTATCATTCATCAAGTGTAGAATCTGTACTTACCAATATCAAAGGAATTAAAATTTGTTATCCATCAACCGGAGCCGATTTAAAAGGATTGATGAAAGCTGCCTATTACGATCCGAATCCGGTAGTAATGCTTGAACATAAAGGCTTATACTGGTCGAAAATAAAAGGCACAGAAGAAGCTAAAACCGTTGAACCGGATGAGGATTATATAATTCCATTAGGAAAAGCACGCATTGCCTTAAATGCAGAAACTTCTAAAGATAAATCAACCTTAACTGTAATTACTTACGGAATGGGGGTTTACTGGGCAAAAAATGCAGCTAAAAATTTTGAAGGCAGGGTAGAAGTAATAGATTTAAGAACGCTTTTTCCTTTAGATGAAGAAGCCATTTTTAATTCTGTTAAAAAACATAACAAATGCATTGTATTAACAGAAGAGCCGGTAAATAATACCTTTGCGCAAAGCATTGCCGGACGTATTCAACAAAATTGTTTTGAGTATTTAGATGCACCGGTACAAGTAATTGGAGCTGCCAATGTACCCGCAATTCCGTTAAATTCAACCTTAGAAGCTACCATGCTTCCAAATGCAGATAAAGTAGCCACTGTAATTGAAAATTTACTTATTTATTAATATGCAAAAAAAAAGAGCTCCCTATCCGTTTGAAACCATTGCTACGGCAATTTCATTTTCGCCACGAATGGATGCATTGATTAGCGAATCTGTTCAACTGGCAAAAAAATTTAATTCTAATTTAATATTTATTCATATAGGTGAAAAAGCAGAAGGTAAAAAGGAAGAATTAAATAAAATTATTAAAACATATGCTGATGAAGTTCCCTTTACTATTGCATGCAGAAACGGAGAACCTGTAGAAACAATACTTCAGATTTGCAAAGAAAATATTGTTGATTTACTTGTAATAGGTGCATTAGAAAAAGAAACCCTGATTCAATATTTCTTTGGATCTGTAGCACGTAATATATGTAGAAAAGCAAAATGTTCGGTATTACTTTTAACACAACCATCAACCAGCGAAAGGAAATTCAATTCAATAGTTATTAACGCAAAAGATAATCCTAAAACACCATTAACAATAGAAACAGCTGCATACTTTGCAAAAGCTTACCACATCCATCAATTACAAATAGTGGTCGAACGTCAATTATCACCCGCGCTATATTCCAGCCTGCCTGTAGATATTAATGAAGAAGAGGCTCAAAAATTAAAAGAAGATTTGCAAGACAGGGATATTCTGGAAGTGAAGAATATATTACAAAAAGTGAATACTCATGGACTTAAACTAAAAATTGATTATGTTTCCGGAAAACCAGGATTTGCAATAAATAAATACACCAAAGAACATAATTTCGATTTACTGGTAATAAATTCACCTGACGAAAAATTAAACATACTGGATCGAATTTTTACAAATGATATAGAATATTTGTTTGAAAATTTACCTTCAAATATGCTAATAGTACATTCACGCATAAACAAAAACTAATGGAAAGACTCCTACACGGGGAAGTATTAAATTTCTTAATAATGATAAGCATAATGCTTATCGTTGCTCGAGTGTTGGGTGAAATAGTCAAAAAGTTTAATCAGCCGGCAGTTATAGGCGAATTATTAGCAGGTATATTAATAGGCCCATCGGTACTTGGAACATTCTATCCCGAAGCATTTAACCTATTATTCTTCAGTAATCCACGTTCGTATATTGCATACGATGGAATGGCGCAAGTTGGTATTATCTTTTTGCTTTTTGTTGCAGGAATGGAAGTTGACTTACCAATGATATGGAAGCAAGGAAAATCTGCCTTAGCCATTAGTTTAAGCGGTATATTTTTCCCTTTTGCACTTGGCTTTGGCGCAGCATGGTATTTTTTTGATGTATTATCCGATCAGGATTCGAGCCGCCAATTGGTATTCTCTTTATTTATGGGAGTAGCTTTATCAATTTCTGCTTTACCCGTAATTGCTAAAATTTTAATTGATTTAAATTTAATTAAATCAAAGGTAGGTGGCTTAATTATGGCCTCTGCCATGGTAGATGATATATTAGGTTGGGTGTTGTTTTCTGTAATTCTCGGTATGATGGATACCGATCCAGATGCTACTCAATCAGTTAAAAGCATTGCCTATGCTATTGGGTTTACTTTTATTTTTATGGCATTGGTTTTAACCTTTGTTAGAATAATAATCAATAAAGTATTACCCATATTTTATAAGTATATATCCGGCAGTGCAGGTGTAATAACCTTTGCTATATCTATGTGTTTTTTAGGTGCAGTATTTACAGAATATATTGGAATTCATGCCATTTTTGGAGCATTTTTAATGGGAATTGCTTTTGGCGATTCAGAGCATTTTACAGAAAAATCAAGAGAAATATTACATTTATTTATTACCAATATTTTTGCTCCATTATTTTTTGCTTCAATTGGCTTACGAGTAAATTTTATAGAAAATTTTAATTTGATTATAATTTTATTGGTTTTAGTGCTCTCATATATAGCCAAGGTTGTAGGTGTTGGTTTAGGTGCATATTGGTCCGGCTTAAATAAAAACGAATCATTAGCCATAAGTTTTGGAATGAATGCCAGAGGAAGTATGGGTATCATTTTAGGTTTATTAGCTTTAGAAGCAAGTGTAATTGATAATAAAATGTTTGTAGCCTTGGTGGTGATGGCAATTGTTACAAGTATTACCAGCGGTCCATTAATGAAAATATTTTTGAAAAGTGGATAGAAAATATATTTTCGTTTTCACAAAAAAAGCCCTCAATTTCCTGTGGGCTTCTTTGTGCATTTAATTTATTAAATTACATTTTTCCTCTGCGCTTTGCAGCTTCTTCTAAGCGTTTTTGGAAGGATGATTTCTTTTCTATAAGCGGTTTCTTTTTATTTTCTTCAATTTGTGCATGTAGCTTTTTATCATCTACAAATCGCTTCATCATATATTGCTGACCAAAAGTAATCATATTAGCAAGAAAGTAATAATAACTTAAACCGGCAGAATAATTATTAAATACTCCTAAGAAAATAATTGGCATTAAATACATCATCCATTTCATTTGTGCCATTTCAGGACTTGCAGAAAACTGGCTGTTCATTCTTGTGTAAAGAATAGTGGAAGCAGTCATTAATAATGTAAATAAACTCACATGATCGCCATAAAAGGGAATAGTAAACGGTAAATCTAAAATAGAATCGTAAGTTGATAAATCATCTGCCCATAAAAATGATTCTCCTCTTAACTCAATTGAAGCAGGGAAGAAACGGAACATTGCAATTAATATGGGCATTTGTAAAAGCATGGGTAAACAACCTCCAAATGGGCTAACTCCGGCTCGCTTATACAAATTCATTATGGCTTGTTGTTTTTTTAAAGGGTCTTCCTTTTCATACTTTTTATTTATCTCATCTAAGTCTGGTTTAAGTAAACGCATCTTTGCCATTGAGAGATATGATTTATAAGTAAGAGGGAATAGTATTAATTTAATTATTATAGTTAATATTAAAATGATGATACCAAAATTCAGGTTAAATTGATTTAACCAGTTAAATACAGGGATAACTAAAAATTTATTTACCCATCCAAATATTCCCCATCCAAGCGGTACTATTTGGTGTAAATCTAAACCGTATGATTTAAGTGTTTGATAGTGATTAGGGCCGAAATAAAATCGCATATCAAACTTTTCAAAACCATTATGTTTGTATGGTATGCTTAAGTTTGTTGTAAACTCTTTTACATATTTTATTGAATTTTCATTTGTTTTAGTTTCAATATCAGCATTGTATTTATCAAAAGCCTCTTCTGCAATAATTATGGTACTAAAAAATTGTTGTTTAAAAGCAACCCATTTTATACGTGCATCAAAGGTTTTTTTCTCATCTTTTGTTTCTGACAAATAATCTACTTCATCTTCGGCATATTTAAAATATATCGTTGAAGCGTTTCTCTCATTTTCGATTCCTTTTTCTTGGCGTGGCGCTTTTAATGTCCAATTTAAGTTAAAATCGGTAGTATTACTTGCAATTATATCTTGTAATCCTTTAGCTTCAATACTGTATCCAAGCATATAGTCATCGCCTTTTATGCTATAAATAAAATCTAAATATTTATCTTCAGCAGCTTTTAATCGCATGGTAAATATTGCTGAGTCGCTACCTGAAATTTTTATATCATTATTTATAGCTTCAAAAAATAAATCTTTAGTTGTAATAGCTTTGTTACCGGCATAAAAATTTATACTGAACGATGATGAGTCTTCATGAAATAATTCTACAGGCTGTCCGCTGTAGGTTTTATAATCTTTTAATATTACCGATACAATTCTTCCTCCTTTGTTGCTGATTTTAGCAATTAATCTATCGTTTTCAATAGTGTAATATTTCAGCTCTCCTTTAGCAGCATTGGCAAATGCTCCAAATTGATTTTGTAATAAAACCGCATTTAATGAATCAGCATTAATGCTATCGCCTGCATTGGCTATAATACTGTCTATGCCTGCTGATTGTTTTTCCAGAAATTTAGCACTTTCTGCAATTTCTCTTTCTGCGGCTTCGCGTGCTGCCTGATTAACTAAAGCAATTGAATCTTGCTTACGCTTAATAGCTTCTAATTCTTCTTTTGATGGGCTGGTATAAATGCTGTATCCAATCATGATTGCAGCTATAAGCACTAATCCTATTATCGAATTTCTATCCATTGTAAATAATCCTTAAATGAATGCTTTTAATGAAATTTTTAAGGCTGCAAACCTACGCATTTTTTAGGAATTTGCAGCCTTAATTCGTATGTCTATATTATTTTATGCTTTGTTTTCTATTGCGGCTTTTATAAAGCTAACAAAGAGTGGATGAGGGTTTGCAACTGTACTTTTATATTCCGGATGGAATTGCACTCCAATAAACCATGGATGTTCAGGTATTTCAACTATTTCTACCAAACCTTTTGGATTAATTCCGGTTGCAATCATACCTTTAGACTGAAACTGTTCTAAGTACTGATTATTAAATTCGTAACGATGGCGATGACGCTCTGAAATTTCTTCTCTATTGTATGCTTTATATACTTTGCTGTTTTTATCAATTTTACATGGATAAGCTCCCAAACGCATTGTACCTCCCTTATCGGTAATTTTTTGTTGTTCTAACATTAAATCAATTACAGGATAAGGTGTTTTATTATTCATTTCGGTTGAGTGTGCATTTTCAAATCCCAATACGTTTCGGGCAAATTCAATTACGGCACATTGCATTCCTAAGCAAATTCCAAAGAAAGGAATCTTGTTTTCACGCGCATATTTAATGGCTTGTATTTTACCCTCAATACCTCTTTCGCCAAAGCCGGGAGCTACTAAAATTCCTTTTAACCCTTCTAATTTTTTTGCTACGTTTCCAGATGTAATGTGTTCTGAATGAATCCATACTATTTTAACTTCACATTCGTTATGGGCTCCTGCATGTATAAATGCTTCTGCAATTGATTTATAGGCATCTTTCAATTCTACGTATTTACCTATTAATCCTATTTTAACTTCTTGTTTAGGATGCTTCAGGCGATACAAAAACTCTTTCCAATGTGTTAAGTCCGGATGAGTATGAATAGGCATACGTAATTTATTCAAAACCACCTTATCTAATTCTTCTTCGGCCATCAAAAGTGGCACATCGTAAATAGTGCTTGCATCAATGCTTTCAATAACTGCCCCGGGTGAAACATTGCAAAAAAGAGCAATTTTATTTTTTAATTCTTTCGATAATTCATGTTCGGTTCTGCAAACTAAAATATCAGGCTGTACACCATACTCAAGCAACATTTTAACAGAATGTTGAGTAGGTTTGGTTTTTAATTCGCCTGATGCTGCTAAATAGGGGATAAGGGTAAGATGTATAACCAAGCAATCTTCTCCCATTTCCCACTTAAGTTGACGAACTGCTTCAACATATGGTAATGATTCAATATCGCCAACTGTACCGCCAATCTCGGTGATTACAAATTCATAAATGCCGGTTTTTCCAAGCAACTGAATTCTTCGTTTTATTTCATCTGTTATATGAGGAATTACCTGAACGGTTTTTCCTAAATAAGCACCTTCGCGCTCTTTGTTTATTACATATTGATAAATTCTTCCTGTTGTAACGTTATTAGCCTGCGATGTTGGAACATTTAAAAATCGTTCGTAATGCCCTAAATCCAAATCGGTTTCTGCACCATCATCGGTTACAAAACATTCTCCGTGTTCGTATGGATTTAAGGTTCCAGGATCAACATTAATGTATGGATCTAATTTTTGAATGGTTACTGAATAACCCCTTGATTGAAGCAATTTAGCCAACGATGCTGAAATGATTCCTTTTCCGAGTGAAGAAGTTACTCCGCCCGTAACGAAGATGTATTTTGTTGGCGATGCCATTTTCATTGTGTTTAAACGTTACGGGATGCAAAGTTAACAAATATTTTATGTGTAAAATAAAAATGAAATAATTTATTGGTGATATTAATAATTTATATTGTTGAATGACTTGTAAAAACAGGCTTTTTAAGCTATTCAAAATCTTCATACAGCAAATATTTTTTTCTCGTTTTTTTAAATTCAGATAATTCTTTTTGCCAGCTTTTTCTAATTTCTTCTTCAGATACTCCGTCAATAATTTGTTTTTTCAACACATCGTTTCCGCTCAAATTATTAAAAAAATTATTGAAAAATATATTTTTTTCAGGAGCTGCTTCATAACATTTAATTAACCATTGTAAATCTATTCGGTAGTTTTTATTTTGAATAAAGGTACTTCCTTGATGTTCTAAATTATATCCATAACAAGTTTGTCCCATATACAAAGGATATTTTGCCCCTGTTGTACTTTGCGGTGTAAATTTATGAGGCATATTTTTAAAATCCGGATGACCAATTTGCTGAAAGGGTTTGTTTGTTCCTCTGCCAACACTTACCATGGTTCCTTCAAACAAGCATAAAGATGGATACAAATAAACTGCTGCCATTTCTGATAAATTTGGTGATGGTTTTATAGGTAACTGATAAAAATCATGATGAGTATAGCCCTCAATTTTTACAACCTGCAACTTGCATTTTACGGCATTAGACAGCCATTTTTCTTCATTTATCATTTGTGCGTATTCCCCAACTGTCATACCGTGTACAATAGGTACTTGATGCATGCCTACAAACGATTTAAAACGTTTATCCAATACTGGACCATCAACGTAAAAACCATTTGGATTGGGTCTATCTAATACAATAAATTCTACATTATTCTCTGCACAAGCTTCCATTACATAATGCATGGTTGATATATATGTATAAAAACGAGCACCTACATCTTGCAAATCAAACACTACGATATCAATTCCTCTTAAATAATCCGGCTTTGGTTTTTTATTGCCTCCGTAAAGTGATACAATGGGAAGACCTGTTTTTTTATCTGTATAATTTTTCACATTCTCACCTGCATCGGCAACACCTCTAAAACCATGTTCAGGACAAAAAACTTTCTTAACTTTTATTCCGGCAGCCAGCAAACTATCTACCAAATGGGTAGTGCCAATCATAGAAGATTGATTAGCAACAACAGCTACTTGCTTATTCTTTAAAAGCGGAAAATAAAGGTGGGTTCTCTCGGCTCCATTTAAAACATCAGTATCGGTTAATATTTTACCTTTTGTTTGGGCAAATATTTGATGAGAAAAAAACAGACAAGCAAAAAAAAGTATTAAATAATTATCTTTAGCGCTTCTAAAATACATATGATTAAATTTTGAATTTACCTTATTACATAGCATTGCGATATTTTAAAGGAAGCAAAAAAAATACCATTTCTCGTCCAATGGTAAATATTGCAGTAAGCAGTATAGTTATCAGTTTGTCCTTTATGATAATTGCAGTTGCTGTTGTAACAGGGTTTAAACAACAAATCCGCGATAAAGTTATTGGTTTTAGCGGTCATATTCAAATTACCAATTTTGATTTAAATACTTCGTACGAAACTTCACCTATCAGTATTGATAAAGTTGATAAACAAACATTGTTGAATATTTCGAATGTAAAACACATTCACGTGTTTGCCACCAAAGCAGGTATTGCTAAAACCAAAGATCAAATAGAAGGTGTGGTTTTAAAAGGTGTTGGCAAAGATTATGACTGGACGTTTTTTAAAGAAAAAATTCAAGAAGGCAAAATCATTCAATTAAATGATACAGTAAAATCAAACGAAGTAATTATATCGCGCACTTTGGCATCGCGATTAAAATTAAAAGTTGGCGACCCTTTTATAATGTATTTTATTCAGCAGCCACCACGCATGCGAAAATTTACCATTGCCGGAATTTTTCAAACAGGACTGGAAGAACTGGATAAAACATATATTTTGGGTGATATAGGACATGTTCAAAAATTAAACGATTGGGAAGAAAGTCAAATTTCAGGATTTGAAGTATTACTTTATAACAGCGATAAAATGGAAGAAACTTCCGAATTAATTTTTAATGAATTAGATTTAGACTTGAATGTAAGAACTATCCGCGAACTGATGCCCCAGATATTCGACTGGCTCGATTTACAGGATATGAACGAAATAATAATTCTGGTGCTTATGTCATTAGTTGCAGGAATAAACATGATAACCGCATTGCTGATTTTAATTCTCGAAAAATCAAGAATGATAGGATTACTAAAAGCTTTGGGAATGAACAACAGCATGGTGCAGCAAATATTTTTAAACAAAGCTGCATTTCTAATCGGAAAAGGCTTGTTATGGGGAAATATTTTAGGTGTTGGCCTTTGTATCGTTCAACTTCAATTTGGAATTTTTACATTAGACGAAAGCAGTTATTATTTAAAATATGTTCCCATAAATCTTAATTTCATTTCCATCTTATTATTAAACATTGGTACATTTGCGGTATGTATGCTTATGCTCTTAATACCGGCGCGTATCATATCAAAAATTTCACCTGTAAAAGCAATACGATTTAGTTAAGTTTTATGTCAGCTAAAAATATTTTAATCATAGGTGCAGGCCGTTCATCATCCAGCTTAATAAAATATTTACTGGACGAATCTGTAAAAAACAATTGGCAAGTTACGGTTGGCGATATGTCCTTAAAAACGGCACAGCAAAAAGTAAATAATCACCCCAATGGAAAAGCCGTTTTATTTGATATTAATGACGAAAGTCAGCGAAATGCTGAAATAAGCAAGGCTGATATTGTGGTATCTATGCTTCCTGCTTTTATGCACATGAGCGTAGCTAACGATTGCGTAAAATTAAAAAAAAACCTTGTAACAGCATCGTATGTAAGCAAAGAAATGGCTGCACTTGACAGTGAAGCTAAAAAAGCAGGTGTTATTTTACTCAACGAAATAGGTCTTGATCCCGGAATAGACCACATGAGCGCCATGCAAATTATTGATAAATTAAAAGCAGAAGGCGCAGATATAACCTCATTTAAATCGTATTGCGGTGGACTGGTAGCACCGGAAAGTAATGATAACCCATGGGGATACAAATTCAGCTGGAATCCACGTAACGTTATTCTGGCAGGACAAGGAACAGCAATGTATATCGAAAATGGAAAATATAAATACATTCCTTATAATCGCTTATTTACCCAAACAGAAACGATACAAGTTGACGGATATGGAAATTTTGACGGATATGCCAATCGCGACTCCTTATCCTATCGCTCTGCTTATGGTTTAGAAAATATACCCACCATGCTGCGCGGAACATTACGCATGCCCGGATATTGTAGCGCTTGGAATGTATTTGTAAAATTAGGCTGGACAGACGATTCATACAAAATAGAAAACAGCCATAAAATGACTTATGCGCAACTGCTTGATGCATTTTTGCCCGAATCAAATCATAGCTTGAAAAAACGATTGGCAGATTTTATGCAATTACCTGAAGATGCTGATGAAATTAAAAAAATAGAATGGCTCGAAATTTTTACCGATAAAAAAATAAAAACCGAAAACGGAACACCCGCTCAAATTTTACAAGAATTACTCGAAGAAAAATGGCTGCTAAAAAAAGACGACAAAGACATGATTGTAATGCAGCATTTATTTGAATATGTATTAAATGGTAATAAACATTACATTACTTCATCCTTAGTAGCCAAAGGCGAAGACCAAATTTACACTGCCATGGCAAAAACAGTTGGTTTGCCCGCAGCTATAGCCGTTAAAATGATTTTGTTAAATCAATTAGATCTTAAAGGTGTTAAAATTCCAACAGAAAAAACCATTTACGAACCTGTTTTAGAAGAATTAAAATCATTTGGAATAAATTTTATTGAAAAACATTGTTAAAACATTGAATTTATGCAAAACAGAATTACCAAACTTTTTGGAATTAAATATCCGATTATACAAGCCGGTATGATTTGGTGCAGCGGTTGGCGATTAGCAGCTGCTGTATCTAATGCCGGAGG
>CALKJP010000094.1 GCA_937995645.1 uncultured Bacteroidia bacterium | reverse complement strand
GAAAAGTAAAATTACCTATGTTTGAAATGCTAAGTCGAGTTTGGTTGTTTGTCTTAAAAATTATGGGAGCATTATTGGTAGTTCCTAAAAAGGTACTGCTGCTGCCGTTATTATTCCCGTCTAATTTCCAGTTGTTGCCCTTCGAATAAAGATAATTGCTGCTGAACAGTATGGTAAGCATAAGCAGCCATGTTGTAATTTTACTTCTTTTTAAAAAAATTGTTGTACGTTGCCTGAAGTGTGTGAATGTGTATTCATAATCGTAAATTTTAAAACGAATTTATAAAAATTTTCGGAATTTCAAAATTTAACAGCATACTATAATGAAAAAATTTTAAGATATTTACACTTTAAATTTTATATTTTATGCCCGGAATATCTCACAAAGGCTTAGCAATGCCTGCCTCTCCTATACGTAAATTGGTTCCATACGCAGAAGCTGCAAAAAAGAAAGGTACAGTTGTGTATCATTTAAACATTGGCCAACCGGATATTGAAACACCGCAAGTTGTTTTTGACAAACTACACAGCCTAAATTTAAAAGTTATTGAATACAGTCACTCTGCGGGTTTTGAAAGCTATCGCAAAGGGCTTGCCGACTATTACAGAAAATATCAAATTAATGTAACTCACAATGATATTATCATTACAAATGGCGGTTCAGAAGCAATTCTTATCGGTTTTATGACCTGCTTTAACGAAGGAGATGAAATTATTGTACCTGAACCTTTTTATGCAAATTACAACGGTTTTGCTACCACTGCAGGAGTAAAACTTGTGCCGGTAACATCAAGCATTGAAAGCGGTTTTGCATTGCCTCCGGTTGAAGAATTTGAAAAAAGAATAACATCAAAAACCAAAGGTATTCTTATTTGTAATCCCGGAAATCCAACAGGTTATTTATACACCTACACCGAGCTGGAAGCTTTACGCGATATTGTAAAAAAACACGATCTCTATCTCTTTGCAGATGAAGTTTACCGTGAGTTTTGCTACGATGGGCATCAGCCAAAATCTGCCATGACTTTAGAAGGAATTGAAAATAATGTAATTCTGGTTGATTCAATATCTAAACGTTACAGCATGTGCGGTGCACGTGTTGGGGCGCTTGTTTCTAAAAATAAAGAAGTAATTGCCAATGCATTAAAATTTGCCCAAGCTCGCTTAAGCCCTCCTACATTCGGACAAATAGCGGGCGAAGCAGCTTTGGCAACGCCTGATACCTACTTTAAACAAGTTATTAATGAGTATGTGGAGCGAAGAAATGTTTTGGTTGACGGCTTAAATAAAATTGAAGGCGTATTTTGTCCTAAACCAAGTGGTGCTTTTTATTGCATTGCCCGTTTACCTATTGATGATGCAGATAAATTTGCACAATGGCTATTAGAATCATTTTCTTACGAAAACCAAACCGTAATGCTTGCACCTGCATCAGGATTTTATTCCACTCCGGGCTTAGGCAAAAATGAAGTGCGTTTAGCTTATGTGTTAAATATTGATGCGCTTAAAAAAGCTGTAAAATGCCTGGATGAAGCCTTAAAAGTATATCCCGGCAGAACTGTAAAAGCGAAAGAAGCCGCTCAGAGTAATTAATCTTATTTAATTCAATATCTCTAAAAAAGCCGAGTAAATTACCCGGCTTTTTTTACTTGTTTCCACAACTTAAAATACGCTTTTGCCGCTTCAGATGAAGGCGCAAAACGCACCACAGGTTCGCGATGTATGCCCATTTTCTCCACATCAGCATTGTAAGGAATAATTATGTTTAAACATTCTTTATGGCTTCGGGAGAAATCGCGTAAACTTTCGATGTGCATTTTTTTACGCTTCTCTACCATTGAAAAGAAGGGCTTTAGTTTGCCCAACTTAAAATCTTTTTCTTTAAAATATTCTACCAGTTGTTCGTAGGTTCTTAGCGATAAAACAGTAGGAATAACAGGCACAACAATAACATCGGCATTTTTAAAAATAGTATCCGATATTAAAGAAATTCCGGGTTGGCAATCTAAAATTATCACATCATACTTTTTGCCTACCGGCTTCACCAATCCCTTAAACCAAGAATCTGATTTTTTGAGTTTTTTAAACACCTGCTCTAAATTTCTTATGTCTTTATCAGCAGGTAAAATATCCAGATTATAAAATTCTGTTTCAATAATGGCATCATTAACATCGTCTTTTAAAAACCATCCTTTGTTTTTCTTTTGATTTTTTTCTTCATCAGCTTTAAAATAAAAACTGCTTGCAGCCTGAGGATCTAAATCAATAATCAAGGTTTTATTTCCTTCAAATGCGGAAACAGCAGCTAAATTTACCGAAGTGGCTGTTTTTCCAACCCCGCCTTTTATGTTGTAAACGGCTATCACTTTCATTGTTTAAACTTTAATCAACAAAACAAACTTATTGATTTTTAGGATATAAGCAAAATTTAAAGCTATTTATTCTGCGAAACTAAGTATTGAATATAAGCTTTTATATCGCCCTTAAATTGACTATCTAATACCTTTACTAAGCTGTCTTCTTGCGAATTGTAACGCAAATAATCCATAAAAAAAGCATTTTTTGACTTGCGGATATCATCCGATAATTGCAAGTATTTTTCTTTTTGATGAAAGGGTATGGTATCCAAGCCTAAAATTAATGCATCAATCATTTCATTTTTTAATTGCAGTTTTTGCTTATCATTAAAATTGGCAATGTGCTTGTAAAGGCTGTCTAATTTAGCCGCCCCGCTTACAATGTATTTTTGAAAACGCTTACTGTCTTGGCGATGCATAATATATTCTTGATATTCTTTAGAATCTTTTCCAAATCTGTATTCCAGATATCGTAAAGCGCCTCTGTCGCCAATTAAACTTGCCAGATTTTCATTAAAATCAACATCGTTTTTTATATATATGGTTCCATGTGTTAGCTCGTGAATGATAAGATTTGCAAGCTTTCCTTCTGTTTTATTTAAAAAACTTTGAAAAATAGGATCTTTAAAAAATCCTAACGTTGACCATGCTGAAACAATACCCCAATCAATATCATAGCCTTGTTTTTCCAATTCTTCTTTCTCTTTTAAGCCCATTTCTTTATCGAAAAAACCTTTATAGGTAACACTACCCAAGAAAGGAAAATTCCACTCGAAATATTTTAAAGCATAAGGCTCTGTAGCGCTAAGAGCCCATAATAATTCATCCTTATTTTGTTTGTAAAAAGTAGAATAATTATCATTTGGTTCAAGACCAAGTTCTGCAACTGCAAAGGCTTTTATTTCCTGTATAAGCAATAACTTATATTTAACACTATCGGCAACTTCGGCATCTTTTAAAACCTCTTCAACCGGGCGGGCATTCCATATAATTTTAAGCTGACCTTTTAATTGTGAAAATCCATAAGCAATTAATTCATGGTAATAAACAGCTGCCGAAAAAATGCTTAGAATGAATAAAAAAAGAAAATACCTTAAATACTTACGCATGCTGCAAGATGACCATTTCAGCTAAAAATTACAAGTATAAAATGTGTTTATTAAATCTTTTTAACGAATTTTGAATAAATATTTGCACTTATATGTTTTTCATTTTTTCTAAAATACTTTCATTTATTATTCATCCGGTTACATGGTTTTTTGTGCTTTTACTTATTACGGTGTTTGTAAAAAAAGATAAAAGAAAAAAATGGGGTATCATCACTTTAATTGTTTTTTATCTTTTTTCAAATGATTTTTTGTTTTGCGAAGTGATGCGTATTTGGGAAGAACCCAGAAAAAAACTGGACAGCTTAGAAAATTATGATTTGACAATTATATTGGGAGGAATGATAACTTTTGATAGCGATGTAGAACGTATGCAAGCCCATAAAGCTATTGACAGAACATTGCAAGGTTTATTATTATATAAAAAAGGTAAGACAAAAAAACTTTTTATAAGTGGAGGTTCGGGAAGTCTTCAATTTCCGGATATGAAAGAAGCTAAAATTATTAAAAACTATTTAGTTCAAATAGGAATTCCCGAAGCAGATATTTTAATAGAATCAGAATCGAAAAACACTTACGAAAATGCCGTTTACACAAAAAAATTATTAGAAAATTTAGGATTACAAAATTCAAAATTACTGCTTATTACATCTGCATCACACATGTATCGCTCAAAAAAATGTTTTGAAAAACAAGGATTAACTGTTGATACTTACAGTGCCGATCTTATTGCTGGTCCAAGAAAATTCGTTTTTGATCATCTTTTTTTACCCAATGGAAATACCTTTAACGATTGGTACAATTTATTACACGAAATTATTGGAGTTATTACTTATAAGCTAATGGGATATATATAATTCCTATCTGATAAGCGTTACCGTTCCTCTACGGGTGTATTTATCACCTTTTGACGATTGCCAAAAAATATCATAGATGTAAGTATCATTTTGCATTACATCACCTCCATAAGTACCATCCCATGCTTCAAATGGGTCATTGGTTTCAAACAACATTACTCCTCTTCTGCTAAAAATACGCATGCTATACCCTTCGTAACTTACAAAGGACCATTTAGGAATAAAAACATCATTTAATCCATCGTTATTGGGTGTAAAACTGTTAGGTATAAATACAAAAGGATCTTGCGATACACACAATATATTCGAACGACTTTTAGAAACAAATGTAAATTTTGGCTCGGGCATTTCTAAGGCCTCAATGTAATAGCAAAACTGTCCATTTGATTGATATTCATCTATCAATAAATCTTCAAAAGTTAATTCAGCCGGAGTAAAAATTGTTTTTACAGGGAGTGTAAAAAATTTTCCGTTTACTGATTTGTGAATTTCATACAATACAGGACCTTCAATCCATTGCTCATATTCGTTCCACTTTAAAATATTGGAAGCTTTTGTTGGATTGTTTGTTGCCTGAAGTAAAATGGTTCTACCTATGTTTGATGTAAATACTTTATCACCACATTCATCAATTATTTGAATACGATATGCATAGGTTTTTTCATCGGTATTAGTTGAATTATCAATAAAAGTAAATGTTGTACCATCAACTTCAGCAGGAGTAAATTCTAATATTTTTTGATATAAACCCGCAAAATTTTCTAAACGTTCTACTATATATTTACTAACACCTGCATCAGTATCCACATGTACCGAAACTTCAACTTGATTTTTACTTAATACGCTTGCATATTTCACATAACAGAATTTGGGCTTTGCTGGAACATCAATGTTTACACATAAAATACAAGAAGATGATGATCGGGTTGAATTTTTTTCTCTGGCTCTAACAAAATAACAGTATTGTGAAAAATCTTCTGCTCCGCTATGTGTATAGGTGGTTGAATTACCGGAAACGGTTCCGAGTAATACATGTGGAAGCCCGTCTTTACTTGCCCATATTTCATATTGCTGCACTCCATTAGCCCAACCCGTATAGGCGTTCCATGTTAAATTAACTTCACGCTTACAAGCATCCAGCGTATAATTTAATTTCATAATACTATGACCATTGCTAATTAAACTCGATAAATTACAATTATCAAATGCAGCAACAGCATAAGTTTTAGAATCGCCTCCACACGAACCGGGTAAAGTTGTAAATGTATTATTTCTGCCAAACAAGCTATCAATTCGAACCCAAGGTGGTTGTTGAGATCCGTCATATACATATACTATATAATGATCAGTATCAGGCGATGAATTAGCTTGCCAGCCTATTTCTAAATTCCCGGTAACAGGATTTATACTCACAGAATCTATAATCGGAGTATTAGGACCTAAAACATCCGTAAACGGTCCACCTGCCCACGATGAAAAAATTGGATTACAAGCCGATAATTCAAAAGTCTCTACACGCCAGTTTATCGTTGCATTACATTCATAAATAGTATCTCTATAAGTGGTATTTGAAGTTGAATCAATCAATGTCCAAACTGTTGCCGGAAATTCTCTCCATATTCTGTATTTCATTATTTGAGTTGGTAATGGAGGATTTTTCATGTGATTCCAACTTAACAGTGCAGTACCATTTCCCGGATTTGCCACATTTAATTTAATTGTTCCTAATGTATCTGATGGAGCAGATTCTAATATTGACATACCTGAATTATATCGCGAACGGATATAATAAAAGCGCTGTGTAACATTTGCTCCTGCTCCGGCATGCAAATATGTAGTTGTGGCAATAGTAGGAATAGATACCAGAAGTGTAAAAGGGCCTGCTAATGTTGGAGCTGAAAAAACTTCATACGAAATAAAATTTCCACCCGGATCAACAGGTTGAACCCAACAAATTGTTACATCTCCATTTAAAGCAACCGATGCAGAACGTAATTGAGGAGCCATTACAGGTTGAGAAAATCCTGTAACATATATAAAAAGAAAAAGTAATAGTAATGCCTTATATCGAATGAATGATTGCAAATTAAAGTATTTTAATAAAATTCAAATTTAACATTTTATTTGTTTATACTAAACGTTAAAAAATCATAATAGTTGTTTCAACACACATCTAATAATATTAACTAAAAAAATAATTTATTATGCTTGCATAATATCAAAATCTTCATTAAATTTGTTTCAGAATTTATGAAATGAAGCTAAGTGCTAAAGATACCGTTTGTTACAACATTAAGTTTGCATGGCATGCAATTTCACGAATGTATAATGAAAAAGCATCGGAATACAATGGCACTTCATCCGTTGGCTTTGTTTTATTAAATATAGATTCAGAAAAAGGTACCCCCTCTACACAAATAGGTCCCAAATTAGGCATGGAAACTACCAGCCTTAGCCGAATGCTGAAAACACTTGAAGAAAAAAATCTGATATACCGCGTTCCGCAAGAAAACGATAAAAGAGTTGTAAAAATATTTTTAACCGAAGAAGGAAAAAAGAAAAAGTCTATTGCTAAAAAAGTGGTAAAGGACTTTAATATGAAAATTTACGAAAAAGTAGCTCCCGAAAAAATGAAAGTTTTTTTTGAAGTGATTGATGAAATTATAAAAACTGTTGAGGAAGAAGAATTAAAAGAACAAAAATAATATTATCAAAATTTATGGAAAGACACATTAAAAAAGTTGCCGTTTTAGGTTCAGGAGTAATGGGCTCGCGCATAGCTTGCCACTTTGCTAACATTGGTGTTGAAGTATTGCTTTTAGATATTGTTCCAAAAGATGCTCCTGCAGATAATAAAATTGCACGCAATAAAATTGTAAACGATGCTTTGCAGTTTGCGCTAAAATCAAACCCCTCGCCTATTTATCGCAAAAGTTTTGCAAGACTTATCACAACCGGAAATTTTGAAGATGATTTTCAAAAAATTAACGATTGCGACTGGGTTATAGAAGTGGTAGTAGAACGCTTGGATATTAAACAACAAATTTTCGAAAAAGTAGATAAATTTCGAAAAGCGGGTTCTATTGTAAGCTCTAACACATCGGGCATCCCTATTCACATGATGTTGGAAGGCAGAAGCGATGATTTTAAAAAACATTTCTGCGGTACACACTTCTTTAACCCTCCACGCTATTTAAAATTACTTGAAATAATTCCTACACCACAAACATCAAAAGAAATTGTAGATTTCTTAATGTCTTATGGCGAAAAATACTTAGGAAAAACTACCGTACTTTGTAAAGATACTCCCGCATTTATTGCCAATAGGATTGGAGTTTACGGCATAATGGCTTTATTTCATTTAGTTGAAAAAATGGAGTTAACGGTTGAAGAAGTGGATAAATTAACCGGTCCTGTTTTAGGACGACCAAAATCAGCAACTTTCCGAACCTGCGATGTGGTGGGAATGGACACATTAGTACACGTAGCAAACGGATTAAAACAAAATTGCCCTAACGATGAAGCTAAAGCCTTATTTGAATTACCCGGCTATGTTTCTAAAATGATCGAAAATAATTGGTTTGGCGATAAAACCGGGCAAGGTTTTTACAAAAAAGTAAAAAAAGACGGAAAGAGCGAAATTTTAGCTTTAAATCTTAAAACATTAGAATATGCTCCTTCGCAAAAAGTAAAATTTGCTACCCTCGAACAAACCAAAACCATTGATAACCTTCGCGAAAGAATAAAAGTGTTGGTTTCAGGAAAAGATAAAGCAGGCGATTTTTATCGTGCCATGTTCTTTGGTTTATTTCAATATGTTTCAAACCGCATACCTGAAATTAGCGATGAGCTTTACAAAATTGACGATGCCATGAAAGCCGGTTTTGGTTGGGAAATCGGCCCGTTTGAAACATGGGATGCCATAGGAGCAGAAGAAACCATTAAGCACATGGAAGCTGCCAACTGCAAACCTGCACAATGGGTTTACGATATGCTGGCAGCAGGTAATAAATCGTTTTACAAAATAGAAAAAGGGCAAAAAGCCTATTACGATATTCCTTCAAAATCTTACAAAACTATTCCGGGTACCGAACAATTTATTTTATTAGATAACTTACGCAGCGATAAAATTATTTGGAAAAACAGTGGTACAACATTATTCGATATAGGTGATGGAATTTTAAATCTTGAATTCCATACCAAAATGAATACCATTGGAGGCGAAGTAATTGAAGGTATTAACAAAGCCATTGATATTGCCGAAAAATCATACAGAGGATTAGTAATATCAAACGAAGGACAAAACTTTTCTGCAGGAGCCAATTTAGGAATGGTATTTATGATGGCAGTAGAACAAGAATTTGATGAATTAGATTTTGCTGTTCGCGCCTTTCAAAATGCTACCATGAGAGCACGCTACTCCGCTATTCCGGTGGTGGTTGCGCCACACGGATTAACACTTGGTGGTGGTTGCGAATTATGTTTACATGCCGATGCAGTTGTTGCACACGCTGAAACCTACATGGGCTTAGTTGAATTTGGCGTTGGTGTAATTCCCGGAGGCGGTGGTACCAAAGAATTTGCCCTACGTTTATCTGATGAATTAAAAGAAGGCGATTTAGAATTAAATCAATTACGCAATCGCTTCTTAACCATTGGACAAGCAAAAGTTTCAACATCTGCTTACGAAGCTTTCGATTTAGGATACCTAAGAACCGGCATTGATAAAGTTGTAGTTTCCCGAAGCCGATTATTAACCGAAGCAAAAGCAGAATGCTTACGATTAGCAGAAAAAGGATACACCCAACCGGCACCAAGAAACGATATTCGTGTATTAGGAAATCAGGCTATGGGATTAATTTATGTAGGTGCAAATTCTATGCGCAGCGGAAACTATATAAGCGACCACGATCAAAAAATTTCTGAAATGTTAGGTTATGTATTGTGTGGTGGCGATTTTTCGCAACCTACACTTGTAAGCGAACAATATTTATTAGACTTAGAGCGCCAAGCCTTTGTTAAACTATGTGCCGAAAGAAAAACATTAGAACGCATGCAAAGTATATTAACAGGCGGAAAAGTGCTTAGAAATTAATTGTTGGTTTGATGGAATACCTAAAACTATTTTCAAAACTCGAAGAACATAAAGTACGCTATTTAATTTGTGGCGGACTAGCTGTTAATATTTACGGTATTCCAAGAATGACAGCAGACATTGATTTTTTGCTAGATTTTAATGAACAAAATTTATTGGATTTTGAAAATGTTATGAATGAGATTGGCTACAAACCTACACTTCCAATAAAATTAAGTTCATTATTTGAGTTTGAAAAAAGAAAATTATTGAAAGATGAAAAAAATTTAATTGCATTTTCATTCTTTAATCAGGCTAATAATTTAATGAGCATAGATGTTCTATTAGACTTACCAATAACATTCGAAGAACTTTGGAAAAACAAAACAATTAGAAAATTTGAATCAACAGAAGTTTACCTTGTATGTGTGCAAGATTTAATTGCATTAAAAGAATATTCAGGAAGAGAACAAGATAAACAAGATATTATTTATTTAAAACAATATAAAAAATGACAGCAAAAGGTTTTAAATATTTTGTTTCCGAAGAGCAAATAATGATTCACAAAAAAAGAAGTATTAAAGAAATACTCCAATGGTTGCATGAAACAAACTATTTTTTAAAAAAAGTTCAGAATGAAACTGAAAAAAAAATAATGAAACAAATTAAAGAAAAATTTAATACTTAAAACTAACATCACAAATCTAATCACACAAACTATGAACGCATATATTGTAGCCGGATACAGAACAGCCGTAGGAAAAGCCAACAGAGGGTATTTTCGTTTTACACGCCCCGATGATTTGGCAGTTGAAGTTATAAAACATTTAATGAATTCGCTTCCACAAATTTCGCACGATGAAGTAGATGATTTAATTGTAGGTAATGCCATGCCCGAAGCCGAGCAAGGATTAAACTTTGCCCGTTTAATCTCCTTAATGTCGTTTAACACTGATAAAGTTTCCGGAATGACCGTAAACCGCTATTGCGCTTCAGGATTAGAAACCATTGCTATTGCATCTGCAAAAATTCATGCAGGATTAGCCGATTGTATTATTGCCGGTGGTTCAGAATCGATGAGTTTAATACCTATGGGTGGCTGGAGAGTTATACCCAACCCAAAAGTTGCAAAAGAGCACCCTGACTGGTACTGGGGCATGGGATTAACAGCCGAAGCAGTAGCAAAAGATTTTAAAGTATCACGCGAAGACCAGGATGCTTTCTCTTACAATTCGCACATGAAAGCCATTAAAGCCATTCAGGAAAATAAATTTGAAAAAGAAATTGTACCTGTTACTGTTAAAGAAATTTTTTTGGATGAAAATGGGAAAAAACAATCGCGTGAAATTATTGCCAAAGTAGATGAAGGTCCAAGAGCTGACACCAATTTGGAAGCACTGGCAAAACTTAAACCCGTATTTGCTGCCGATGGTAGTGTAACTGCCGGAAACTCTTCACAAACAAGCGATGGAGCAGCATTTGTAATGGTAGTAAGCGAAGCATTTTTGAAAAAACATAATTTAAAACCAATAGCCCGCTTAAAATCTTTTGCCACTGCAGGCGTGCCTCCTCGCATAATGGGAATTGGACCTGTAGCTGCTATTCCAAAAGCATTACAATTAGCAGGATTAACACAAAACGATATTGATTTATTTGAACTTAACGAAGCATTTGCCTCTCAATCAATAGCTGTTATAAGAGAATTAGGAATTAACCCTGATTTAGTTAATGTTAATGGTGGCGCAATTGCTCTGGGGCATCCATTAGGTTGCTCTGGTGCTAAACTTACAGTTCAAATTATAAACGAACTTGCACGCAGAAATAAAAAATACGGAGTAGTTACCATGTGCGTAGGCACGGGACAAGGCGCTGCCGGAGTAATTGAAATGCTTTAGAAGAACAAAGAATTAAAGAACAAAGATTAAAGACATTAAATAAAAAATCATAAATCTAAAATCAAAAGAATATGGCACTTAAAGGCGGAGAATTTCTAATTAAAGAAAGTAATGCAGCGGATACTTTTATCCCTGAAGAATTTAATGAAGAACAACAAATGATGTTGCAAATGTGCAACGATTTTTTGGAACAAGAAGTTTTAAACAAACTCGACAGAATTGATGCACTGGAAGAAGGATTAATGCCTTCTTTATTAGACAAATCGGGCGAATTAGGACTGCTTGGTTTAACCGTGCCCGAAGATTTAGGCGGATTAGGCAAAGATTTTGTAAGCGGTATGTTAATTACCGAAGGCTTAGGTGCCGGACACAGCTTTGCAGTTGCTTTTGCAGCTCACACCGGTATTGGTACATTGCCAATTTTATATTACGGCAACGAAGAACAAAAGAAAAAATATATTCCAAAATTAGCATCAGGCGAATGGAAAGCTTGCTATTGCTTAACAGAACCGGGCTCAGGTTCAGACGCAAACTCAGGAAAAACAAAAGCTACTTTATCTCCTGATGGCAAGCACTACATTTTAAACGGACAAAAAATGTGGATTACCAATGGTGGATTTGCAGATATATTTACCGTATTTGCCAAAATTGATGATGATGAAAATTTAAGCGCTTTTATTGTTGAAAAATCATTTGGAGGTATTGAATTAAATCCCGAAGAAAAAAAAATGGGAATTAAAGGCAGTTCTACCCGTCAGGTATTCTTTAATAATTGCATGGTTCCAGTAGAAAATCTTTTAGGCGAACGTCAGGGAGGATTTAAAATTGCCGTTAATATTTTAAATATCGGAAGAATTAAATTAGCAGGAGCTGCGCTTGGAGCTGCAAAAAAAGTAATTACCAACACCGTAAAATATGCCAACGAACGCGAGCAATTTGGCCGTCCTATTGCAAAATATGGAGCTATTCGTTATAAAATAGCTGAACAGGCAATAAGAACTTATGCTATGGAAGCCGCATTATACCGTTGCAGCAAGCAAATTGAAGATTATATTGATGCTTCTATCAAAAGTGGCATGAGCAAAGAAAAAGCAACTATTGAAGGAGCTCGCGAGTTTTCTGTTGAAGCAGCTATTTTAAAAGTTAATGGATCAGAAGTGTTAGATTATGTGGTAGATGAAGGCGTACAGGTTTATGGTGGTATGGGCTACAGTGCAGAAGCACCAATGGAAAGAGCTTACCGCGATTCGCGTATCAACCGTATTTTTGAAGGTACCAACGAAATAAACCGTATGCTTACGGTAGATATGATGCTGAAAAAAGCCATGAAAGGCGAATTGGATTTAATGGGACCTGCCATGAAAGTAGCACAGGAACTAATGTCAATTCCTGATTTTAGCACTCCTGACATTAGCCTTTTTGCAGCTGAGAAAAAATATCTACAAAACTTTAAAAAAGCTGTTTTAATGGTAGCAGGTTCTGCAGCACAAAAACTAATGATGAATCTGGCTAAAGAACAGGAAATTTTAATGAACATTGCTGATATGCTTATTGAAGTGTATGTAGCAGAGTCATTATTACTTCGAGTTGAAAAATTAGTTGGCTTGAAAGGCGAAGCTGCTGCGCAAGCACAACTTAGCATGTTAAAAGTATATTTTTATGATGCTGCCGACAGAATAAATAAAGCAGGAAAAGATGCCTTGAACAGCTTTGCTGAAGGCGATGAGCATCGTATGATGCTTATGGGATTAAAACGCTTTACAAAAGTAGAAGCCATTAATGTAAAAGAAGAACGTAGAAAAATTGCCGCTCAATTAATTGAAGCAAATAAATATTGTTTCTAAAGAAAGCCCCGATAAATCTCGGGGCTTTTTTTACTTCTTAAACAAATATCGCGTTATAAAAATTCCGGTACTTTTTTCTACTCCATAAACACCGGAGGTAACATGTTCCAGTTTCCAGCCGTCTTTGGTAAGTTCAGAAATTTTTTGTGTAATAACTTTATCGTTATTTCTAATATTCCCAAAGTTAATTCCCACCATGCTGAAGAAATTTTCCAGATTGGTTTCTTCCATTTCGCCATTAGGTTTAGTGGTTATCATTTTAGAACGCCCTAAGCCTCCGGGTACTACCGATTCAACTGTTGTAATTTGCAAATATTCCTGAGCAAAACCTGCTTGAGTAGCAAATGCAATAATAGCGGTGTAAAATAGTTTCTTCATTTTATAAAAGTTTAATGGTTAAAGATTAAATAATATCATCAAAATCTGCTTGAAATTTAAAACCTAATCGCTTACCTGTTTTTATTTGGTAAGTAGAGTTTGTTTCTAAAATTTCAGCCACTGAAACCGTTTTTACCTGATCGTATGGTGGTGAATATAAATCAAAGGCCAGCGAATATAATATAGAACACTCTACTACACTTTTCAAGGCTTTTTTATCTAATAGGTTATTAACAAAATCATTATATAAAAAACCAAGCTGCCTCTTCCCTTCAACAAAATAGTGTAATTCTCTATTAACAAATAAACGACCTATTAAATATCCTAAATCATTTAAACGATTATATTTAAAGGAATCGGATAAAAAATTATAAATACTTATCATTCCACATAAACTACGAGTATTGTTATCGTTTACATATGATGTTTTCCAAATCTGATGGCTACGATCAAAATCAAATACATTGGTATGCATGTGAAATATCAGCACATCACCTGCAACTCTGAGTTCGGCCTGAAATTCTCCTTTATCAGTATATTCAATTATTAAACGTTTATCTATTGCCTGCACCTCTTTTGAATATTCTGTAGCAAAATCAGCCAAAACTTCTTTCAGCATTTTAAAAACCGCAATAGTTTGATAAAATACATCCTGTTTGGCTGATGATTTTTCTTTCAGCGTTTCTAATATTAGTTCTTTGGGTGTTTTATTTTCTTTCACGTTATAGATTTACATCGCAAATTATAAATTTTAATAGGCTCTTGCAAATAATACTCTTTGTTTCGATGGTTTACCGGTTAATATACATTTACCCTCCTCTTGTTTATTATTTAGCGGAATACAACGAATAGTTGCTTTGGTTTCATCTTTTATCTGCTGTTCTGTTTCTGAAGTTCCGTCCCAATGAGCAGCTAAAAAACCGCCTTTTTCATCCAGCACTTTTTTAAATTCTTCATAGCTATCAACTTTATGAATATTGGCATTTCTGAAATCTAAAGCACGTTGATACAAATTTTGTTGTATTTCATTTAAAAGATTTTCAACTTGCTCTTCCAATCCATCCATAGCATATACTTTTTTCTCTTTTGTATCTCTGCGAGCCACCTCTACCGTTCCATTTGCCAAATCGCGCGGGCCTATTGCAATTCTAACAGGTACTCCTTTAAATTCGTAATCAGCAAACTTCCATCCCGGAGTTTGTGTGTCTCTGTCATCATATTTTACAGAAATTCCTTTAGCCAATAATGACTTTTTAATTTGTTCGGCTTTTTCAGATATTTGTGCTAACTGTTCTTCGCCTTTATAAATAGGAACAATTACAACCTGTATGGGTGCTAATTTTGGAGGTAAAACCAAGCCCTGATCATCGGAGTGAGTCATAACCAATGCTCCCATTAATCGGGTTGAAACGCCCCATGAGGTAGCCCAAACATAATCCAGTTTTCCATCTTTATTAGCAAATTTCACATCAAATGCTTTAGCAAAGTTTTGACCTAAAAAGTGTGAAGTTCCTGCCTGTAAGGCTTTTCCATCTTGCATTAATGCTTCAATACAATAAGTTTCATCAGCTCCGGCAAAACGCTCATTTGCAGTTTTTATACCTTTAACAACAGGCATGGCCATAAAATTTTCAGCAAAATGTGCATATACTTCCAGCATCTGCTCGGTTTCTTTTATTGCCTCTTCACGTGTTGCATGCGCAGTATGTCCCTCCTGCCATAAAAATTCAGCGGTTCTTAAAAATAAACGGGTTCGCATTTCCCAACGTACAACATTAGCCCATTGATTTATCAATATCGGTAAATCACGATACGATTGTATCCATCCTTTATAAGTATTCCAAATTATCGCTTCGCTGGTAGGGCGAACTACTAATTCTTCTGTTAATTTAGCCTCAGGGTCAACAATAAGTTTCCCTTTGTTATCCGGATCGGTTTTTAAGCGATAATGAGTTACTACTGCACATTCTTTTGCAAATCCTTCGGCATTTTTTTCTTCTGCTTCAAATAAGCTTTTTGGCACAAAAAGTGGAAAGTATGCATTTACATGCCCTGTATCTTTAAACATTTTATCGAGCGCTTGTTGCATTTTTTCCCATATAGCATATCCGTATGGTTTAATAACCATACATCCTTTTACAGCCGAATGCTCAGCCATATCAGCCTTTACAATCAATTCGTTATACCATGCGGAATAATCTTGTGCGCGTGTTGGAAACTGTTTACTCATGTTTTGGTACGATATTTGTTTTTGAATGATAATAAATTTAAATGAGCCCAAAATTAGTAAATAAACCCATTAAAAAACCCAGCTTATGAAAACCGTGAAGAAAGCCCTGATAGCACTGATTGCCATAGCTGCAGCAGCCTGCTCAAGTACCCGTAATACCGGAATGTACGATGATGATATTTATTATTCGCCTCGTAACAACCCTAATCCGGCTAATAATAATGCGGTTACTCAAAATAATAATATAAAACAAAACCAGGCTCAGGTTGATAATAATCAATACAACAATCAGGAAGATTATTACGACCCTAATCAGCGTCAGCAAACGTCAGAAACTTATACTGATGGAAGCGGTAACACTTATGTTACCAATAATTATTATGGAAATAATAACACTTTCTATCAGGATGATTATTATGATTATGCATATTCTGCCCGTATCAGAAGATTTCACTCCGGACTTGGATTTGGGTATTACGATCCATGGTATACCAATATGTACTGGTATAATTACGATCCATTCTTCTTTGGAACCAGCATTTATATTACCTATGGCTGGTGGTATCCAAGTCCATGGGTAAGCTATGGCTGGGGATGGGGTCCCGGCTGGGGTTGGGGCTGGCACTCTAACTGGGGTTGGTATTCTTATTGGGGATGGGGACCTGGATGGGGCTGGGGTGGCGGTTATTGGAATGGATACAACCATGGTTATTGGAATGGCTACTGGAATGGCTACTGGAACGGTTACTACAATGGTTTAGCAAATAATTACTATAATAGTTTTGACAGTAATAGTTGGTATTATGGCCCAAGAGGTTCTGCAAGCGGTGCAGGAAGTGGTACCAATACAAGAGGACCTCGTAGTATGGGACAAATTTACCAAGCAGCAACCAATGATAATCCTCAAATGCGTTCTGTTAATACCGTGAATGGAAATGAAGGATTTAAAACTAATAACGAAATATCTACCAAGCCCGTTGATAATGTTGGAACAAGAAGCTCAGGAATTACAGGATCCGGAACCAAAGACATTAATACAAATACAGGACGTGGATTTGAAACAGCTCCATCTGCTGGAAGAGATGCTAAACCAATAGATAACAGTGATCAAACAGGTAAAGGGCAAGGAGTAATAAACACAGCACCCTCATCATCCGATAATTTAGATCTTCCTAACAGAAACAAAGGAGGAGTTAACAATCCTGCACCGGTTGATAATATTGGAAGACCAAATACCGGAGGAAGCAATCAACCAAGTGATAATATTGGTCGCCCTAATATAGGAAACCCTGTACCTAATAATCCAAACAGCGGAAGAGGAATTAATCCTGGAGGAGTTAATCAACCACAAAGCAAAGGGGACATTACACCAAACAATACTAACCCTCAAAGAAGAGGAAATCCACAACCACAAAATAATTACTACAATCAGCCTAACAATAAGCCTCAGTATAATTATAACAATAGTGGTGGAAGCAAAAATCAAGGAGGTTATAATGCTCCAAGTGGTGGTGGAAACAGAGGAGGTGGAAGCTACAACCCTCCATCCGGTGGTGGTTCAAGAGGTGGTGGATTTAGCCCTCCATCCGGTGGTGGTGGATCAAGAGGTGGTGGTGGATTTAGTGCACCATCAGGTGGTGGCGGAGGAAGACCAAGATAATTTGAATGGTTAATTAGTATATCACTAAAAAATTGAATCATGCGTAAATTATATAATAAAATAATCTTAGGTTTATGCTTGCTTCCGGCTCTTAGCAGCCGGATGCAGGCTCAAAATGCAGACGATGCATTCCGCTACTCATTTACAGGAATTACGGGTACATCTCGCTTTACTTCAATGGGTGGTGCATTTGGCGCTTTAGGTGGAGATGCCTCTATTGCCAGCTATAATCCTGCAGGAATTGGAGTTTATCGTAAATCTGAACTAAGCTTTACTCCTTCCTTTTTCTATCAAAATGTTACCAGTAATTTTAAAAATCAGGTAGCGGAAGATTTTAAATATAATTTTAATATTGGAAATTTTGGCTATATAGGCAAAATAGAAAACTATAATACTACGGGAGAAGGATGGATTAGCTCTTCGTTTGGAATTACTTATAACAGAATTAATAATTTTCATTCAAACGTTTTAATTGAAGGTAAAAACAGTCAAAGTTCCTTGCTGGATGTATGGTATAATCAAGCAGCTAAAATTAACGGAAAACAAAATCCATCTAATTTAGACCCTTTTGGCGCAGGTTTGGCATGGGAAACCTATTTATTGGATACCATTCCAGGTGATTCTTTAAAACCATGGGAATATTACAGCCAAATAAACTCCCCCAATATGGGGAATTTGCAACGCAAAGCCATGAACATGACCGGTTCTATGGCAGAAACATCCATCTCTTATGCCGGTAATTATTCCAATAAATTATTTATTGGTGCATCTATTGGCTTTCCAACCATTCGCTTTAGATATAATAGCATACATACAGAAGAAGTTAATCCACAAGACACAAATTCCATTCTAAAATCATTCAATTATCGCGAAGATTTATATACCAGAGGAAACGGATTTAATTTTAAAGTTGGTGTAATTTATCGTTTAAATGATTACGTAAGATTGGGTGGGGCTTTACATTCCCCCACCTTCTACTCTTTGAGCGATAGCTGGTCATCTCGAATAAGTGCCAATTATATAAATGGTACTACATTACAATACGATTCTCCAAATGGTTCTTTTAACTACAATTTAAATACACCTATGAGAGCTATTGGTAGTGTTGCATTTGTAATAGCTCAAAAAGGATTAATTAGTGCTGATTATGAATTTGTAGATTATTCTAATATGCGCTTACGTTCTAATACCTATAAATTCTTTGATGAAAATGATGATATACGAAGAAGCTATTCTGCAGCAGGAATATTACGAATAGGCGCAGAATACCGTGCAGATCCTTTTGCTCTTCGTGTAGGATATGCTAACTGGACAAATGCATACCGACCAAATGTAGCAAATAATTCCTCCAGAAATGACTTTTCGTTTGGCTTAGGAATACGTGAAAAAGAATACTATATCGATTTTGCATATTTAATTAGTGTAAGCAACAGCCAGTATTACATTTACGATCCGGGTTTTGTAAGTGCAGCAAAACTAAACACGACCAATAATCACTTTATGATAACAATTGGATTTAGATATTGATAATTAAAAAATTTAAAAAAGTCCTGAATTAATTCCGGACTTTTTTATTATGTTACCTTGATGCAATTTTATGATAGGTCCAATAATTAACTTATTTCTGTAAAAGCCAGTATTTATTAAGTACAAATAACCTTTGTATAAATAATCCCGAAAAGTAATTAGACTTTTTCGGCTTTTCAGCAATTAAGATATTGTAAAGAGTTATAATATTCCCGTCTTTAGCATTAGCATGCTTAAGTTTTACCTAAAGGCAGATAATCCAAATGCCGCCACTATCCACAACAAAATCAACATCAGATCTTCGAATTTTGCCAAATCTCTAAGGCTGAATTTGGGTTTATCCCAAATTATGCATTAGAAATTTTCTAAAGGCATTAATAAGGACAAAGTACCTCTAATGTCACTGTAACAGAAAAAAAATATAACCACAGAGACCACAGAGAAACACAGAGAAAAATAAACCATTAAAAACATCTCCAATGTCGTTCATTGCCATTGAAGTAAAATAAATTAGTTGAACCCAAGTGGATATTTCCATGAATTCATGGTTAAAACACAAATTCAAATGCTTTGCAGTATAACCAGTTTTCCTTTTGCATAATTTGGGTTTATTGTAAACGATGTTAAAACAACGAATTAGATAAACTATATTAATG
>CALKJP010000093.1 GCA_937995645.1 uncultured Bacteroidia bacterium | reverse complement strand
ATGTATGAATTACCAAAAAATAAATGGGCATTAAAAATATCTTATTGGTTTGAAATGTTTACTAATGAAACTAAAGCTCCTAAACCTCAAACCGAAGAAGGAATTACAGAAGCGGTTTGGTTATCTCCGTCAGAATTAGATAAAGTTAAATCAAATACCTATCCTTCTATATTACAATTAATAAACGAAGTTTTTGAAAAGTAAAAAATATAAATTATCGAATCAGATTTTTTTGATATCTCACACTGTTGCCTCGTGTATCTTCTACCACTAAAACAAAATCAATTTTACCTTTTGGAATAGCTTTATGAAAATCAAAGCTTAGCAAAGCACTTTTAGCATCAAATTCCATACAAATCCATTCGCCATTTACATAAGCATTGTACGTGCCAATTCCTGAAAGTTCATCAACAATTTTAAATTTTAATTCGCGTAAGCTACTTATAATTCCTGTTGCAGGAATATTAATTGGTGTAATTACAGGAGGAATCGTATCCAGCGTTATGGCATATCCGCCAAAACGTTTTACCTGAGATACTACAAACCCGTTTTGCCATGTCCCTCCAGCTGCAGAGCTTTTTCCTTTATCATCGTAATGCATCAGCATTACTTTGCTTTGTAAACTTGTATCAATAGCAGGCGATTTAATTTTAATGCTTATGTTTTTATGTAAAGGAACCTTATCGTAATGGATTTGGTATATAGGGCTTAAGTTATTTTTAATAGTATCACCAATTGAAAACTCAAATGGTAAATCTTCATATAAAACTCCTAAAGGAAGTTCCATTTGAACCCATTCGTTTTTAAATACATTGTTAATGTCGTATCTAAAAATAGATGATGGTTTAACGCTGATTTTATCTTTAGTAGTTTGTGCTGCAGGTAACGAATGGCTTTTAACTTTTATTTGAGCTGTAGAGCAGTTACCTTTTAAGTCGCAGATAATAATACGTATTACGTGTTCTTTTTCGGTTAGAAATTTATAAATTCCGAAATGTTCTAAAACCCGATAATTAGGTAACTTATTGCCAGGTAAGACAAAACAGCGATGAATCATTTTTTTATCTTCTTTATATTGAGGATAATCAATATGTGCGTTAATATAACGGGTATCATCAAACGATAATTTATCAAATTCTATGTGATAAATTATTTTTTCATCCACCTTTAATTCTATGCTATGCAAACCAAGATGATTCCCATTACCATTCATTTGGTCAAATGCATCAATACCAAATCCAATTTCACCATGAACGTTTATGATTTTAGGTTGGGCTAATGAATAAATACCATTTTGTTTAATAAGGGTATAACGCACTGGTTTTTTACCAAAATTTACTTCAGCGTTTTCGCCTAAAGGATAAATAGTTAAATCTTTAAATATTGGTGGAATAGTGTCGCTTACATCAAACCCCCATAATAATGGATTTACTGGTATTTCAGTTTTTTCTTCCCTTATTTCAAAATGAAGATGAGGCGCAGAAGAACTTCCCGAATTGCCTGAAAGAGCAATAACTTCACTTTTCTTAACCGTTAAAATGTTGCTATCCGGAAAAAGCTCAATTTCAAACTTTTGATTAAGGTACTGTGCTTCTTTAACGTATTTTTCAATTTTAGGCGAAAAGCTTTTTAAATGCGCATAAACAGATACGTAACCATTTGGATGTGTGATGTATAGTGCTTTTCCATAACCGGTTGCCGAAATTTTGATGCGAGAAACATAACCATCGGCAATGGCATATATATTTTTACCTTCAACTCCTTGGGTTTTAATATCTATACCCATGTGGAAATGGTTATTTCTAAGCTCACAAAAACTTCCGGCAATACCAATTGGAAAGTCAACAGGAGATCGAAAATATCCCTTCTCAATTGGTTGAGCATACTGCTCTACACTGAAACATAAAGTAAAAATTAAAATAAAGAAAATGTAGCGCATAATTAATTATAGGCAAAATTAATGTTTAAAATTATCTAAGTTAATGATGTTTATGAATTGTTGAAAACATGTGTATTACTTGCATAAGTTAAGTTTTAGTATTAGTTTCGCATAAAAGTTATAAATACTTGTTTTTTAGAATTATGCAAGATTTGATTAAACAATTGCTTGAAAAAACAAAAATGCTTGCTGATAAATATCAACAGCAAGTTAAAAAAAATAAAGAACTTGAAATTCAAGTGGCTGAATTGCGAAAACTGCTGGAGCAACAAAATGAATGGATAAAAGATTTAGAAGAACGAAATAAAATTCTTAAACTTGCAAAATCTTTAAATGGAAATACTGACGAAAATATTTCGGGTATTAAATTAAAGATAAACGAACTGGTGAAAGAGATAGATAAGTGTGTGGCCTTGCTTAACAGGTAAAGGTAAATTAAACAGTATAACTCCAAACATGGGAGAAATTTCCATAAAAATTGCAATTGCCGGGCGTGTTTATCCGCTCACGGTTAATCTTGAAGATGAAGATCGTGTTAGAAAATCGGCTCGTATGATTGAAGAAAAAATACGAGAATATGAAACACTATACTCGGTTCGTGATAAACAAGATTTACTGGCAATGAGTGCTTTACAATTTGCAACTCAGGCTATTGAAGCTGAAGAGAAGTTGTCTTTATTAAATCAGGCAACACAAGATCAGCTCACGGAGTTAAATAATTTACTGGATTCTTGTTTGATCCCCAAAAGTTAAGCCCCAATACTTATTTTCTTATTTTTCATCGGTTTATGTTAAATTAATATAAACTGATATACAATGGAGTACCTAACATTAATTGTAGTGGCTTTAATTGCTTTTGCGACAGGAATAGGAATTGGCCTTACTATTATTAAAAAAGCTAACGAGGAAAAAGCCAAAACCATTATTAAAGAAGCCGAAGCAGAGGCAGAAGTAATTAAAAAGGATAAAATCCTTCAGGCCAAAGAAAAATTTCTTCAGTTAAAAGCCGAACATGAAAAATATATTAATGAAAAAAATCAGGCTTTAAATAACACTGAAAATCGTATTAAGCAAAAAGAAACTTCCATAAATCAAAAATTGGAAGAACTAAAAAGAAAAGAAAACGAAGTAAATCAGCTTCGAGAAAATTTAACTGCCCAACTTGATTCGTTAAACAAGAAAACCGAAGAAATAGACAAGTATCGCAAAAAACAAATTCAGCAGCTTGAAGTAATTTCAGGATTATCGGTTGAAGAAGCAAAAGCGCAATTAGTAGAACAAGTAAAAGCAGAAGCCAAAACAGAAGCCATGGCCTATATTCGCGATACCATGGAAGAGGCAAAAATGACGGCTAATAAAGAAGCTAAGAAAATTGTGCTTCAAACCATTCAACGTGTAGCTACGGAACATGCTATTGAAAATTCTGTAACGGTTTTCAATATTGAAAGCGATGAGATTAAAGGAAGAATTATTGGTCGTGAAGGAAGAAATATTAGAGCATTAGAAGCAGCAACCGGTGTGGAAATTATTGTAGATGATACACCTGAGGCAATTATTCTTTCTTGTTTCGACCCTGTGAGAAGAGAAACAGCTCGTTTAGCCTTACATCAATTAGTATCAGACGGGCGTATTCACCCGGCCCGTATCGAAGAGGTGGTAGAAAAAACGCGAAAAATGCTGGAAGATGAAATTGTTGAAACCGGTAAACGTACCTGTATCGATTTGGGAATTCATGGCTTACATCCTGAATTAATCAGAATGGTAGGCAGAATGAAATACCGTTCATCTTATGGACAAAATTTATTACAACACTCCCGTGAAGTAGCCAATCTTTGTGCCATAATGGCCAGCGAGTTAGGTTTAAATCCAAAAATTGCAAAACGTGCCGGTTTATTACACGATATTGGAAAAGTACCGGATGATGAGCCGGAATTGCCACACGCCATTTTAGGTATGAAACTGGCTGAAAAATATAAAGAAAAACCCGAAGTTTGCAATGCCATTGGAGCACATCATGATGAGATAGAAATGAATACGCTGTATGCACCCATTGTTCAGGTGTGCGATGCTATTTCAGGTGCACGTCCGGGAGCAAGGCGCGAAGTGGCTGAAGCTTATATTCAGCGGTTAAAAGATTTAGAAAACTTAGCCCTTTCATATCCCGGTGTTAATAAAACCTACGCAATTCAAGCAGGTAGAGAATTACGTGTAATAGTAGAAAGCGAAAAGGTAAGCGATAAAGATGCCGAAACACTGGCTTATGAAATTTCTCAGAAAATTCAAACAGAAATGACTTACCCTGGACAAATTAAAGTTACCGTAATTCGCGAAACAAGAGCAGTTGGAATTGCCAAATAGCTTTTAATTTACAATTTTCTCAAAGCCGATGAATTTTAATTCATCGGCTTTTTGATGCTTTTTAATAAACCCAAATTATGCAATAGAAAACCTGTAAAAATGCAAAGTCATTTTGATTTGAGTATTAACCGCCGATGAAGTGAAATAAAACCACTATGGTTCGAACTATTGTTTTGCTTTAATTGCATTAAAAATCATTGCAGGTGATTTTAATTGGTTTATTTTATCATTGTTTCTTTGTGTTCTCTGTGGTTATAATTTTATGTAACAGTGGTTACAAAGATATTTTTGTCTTTCTGGCTGCCTACGGAATATTTCTAATGCATAAATTAGTTTTATTCTTTGATTTTTCAATTTTTATTGCAGCTATATAATCTATAATGCTGGAAAAAATAATAAGTAAAAGATATTCCGGTTTCCAGTAGCCATAAAAAAAATAACTCGATGCCAGCAAAAAAATCCATCTGCCCTTAATAGGCAAAATAAAATAGATGAAACAAACTAAAGGGAAAAAGAAAAAGTATGCTATCGAGTTAAAAAGCATTTAAGTGCTAATTTAATGTTCTGTATAAAATTCAGTTTATAAACATACTAAACATATTTTAAATGCTTTAAAGATTAAAAATTTATATTTGTAAAGTGTATTTATATTTACTCAAAGTTTTTTTATTCTTTATTTTACCTGCTTTTCCGGGTTATATTTTCTTTGCACGATATTTTAATCATGAAGAAAATAATTCTTTAAAACCATTGATTTATGCATTGGGGATAAGCCCTGTTTTTTCTTTACTCGTTTTATATTATGCTCTGCTTATTTTTAAAGGCTTGTCTCCATTAGTGTATGTTTTACTATTTTCTTTATCTCCCTTTTTATTATTGATTTTTAAGTTTGATACTTCGCGCCTGCAATTTCCAGAGTCGAAATATGTTGTAGGTCTAATCATCTTTTTACTTTCAGTGTTTTTTTACGCATCTCGAAAGGAGCTTACCGAGCACGATACCTTAGAATATGCTTTACAAGGCAGGCACTTTTTTCATCACTTATCGGTTTATTATACCTCCATTCCATTTCATTCAGAAAATGGATTTTATTATGTAGGATTACATGGTTTTGCCTTTCCGCTTATTTATACGTGGGAATTAATGGTAAATCAGCTTTTTCGTTCAGAGAGTATTTTATTGTTTAAAGCGGTAAACAGTATTTATGCTTTATTGTTAGTGGTGCTTGTATTTGCAGAACTTAGAAAATTAGGGTTGAAATATGCCATAGCAGCTGCAATAATATTAACACTTACCAGCGGATTTATTTTTAATGCATTGCAGTTTCATTTAGAAATGATGCGGCAATTTTTGTTTTTGGCATTTGTCATATTTTTTATAAAAGTTTTAACTCAACATTCCTTGCTTGCTTTATTAGTATTTGCCGCAATTGCAGGTTTACAAAGTACCATACATTCCATTGGCGCTATTGCTGCAGCACTAGCTGTGGCAATTGTTATTTTAAAGCTATTTATAACTAATTCTGATAAAAAGCTATTTCAATCCTTTTTAGTCATAGTGTTTTTGATAACCTTTGGCTGGATACATTATATCTTGGATATTTTAATAGGAACAGGATGGATATTAAAGTAAAACAAGAAGTTATGTTTAAGTACATTTTAGGATTAAGTGTTGTATTAATTACGCTTGTTTACTTTATTGTTACAACATCATATTCAGGCATTCCGCTTACTGATGCCGAAAACAGAGGTATTGAAACACCATTAAAACTTTGGCTGAATGGTTATCTGGGAGTATTTTTTGGATTTAAAAGCAATGGCAATATAATTTGGCTCTTACCATTATTATTGTTGTTTGCATGGCCTAAATTAAAGCAATCATTATCTGTTAAATTATTCCTTACATTTTATCTGTTGCTTTTTGTAATTATTGCAGTTAAAGGTTATATAAACGGGCGTTATCAGTTTACACTTGTTCCTATAAGTATCATGGGCATAGTATTGTTAGTTAAAGAATTATTTGAAGAAAAGTTACAACAAAAATTTTTCTATTTGTTAATCGCCTTTACCTTGTTTAATACCCTTTATTTTACCGCATTAGATTTCTGGCCACGCTATAAGGAGCGATTATTTAATATGGTGAATAAAACTGAAACAAATAATACCCAACAATTAGATTACATTACGTTTATCAATCAAAATATAAAAGAAGAAGAATGGGTTTTGGTGAATAATCTGCCCGAATATTTTTATTACACCAACAGAAAAGGCCTGTTTTGCTGGACTGGACAAGATGTGGTTTATACAGCCTATGGAGAGCAAAAATTAATGAATCAAAAATCGGATGAAGAGCTGATAAATTTCTTAGTTAATCAATTAAACTGCCAATATTTTTTTACTACGATACAGCTAAATAACTATCATCCCGAATTTACGGCATTTTTAGAACGAAGAGCCGAATTAGTGTTTAACGACCACAAAAAGTATTTAATTTATAAATTTAAAGAGTGAGCCTTTTTAGAAAAAATAATTTGTTTTCTAACCTTGCTAAAATATTTTCGGCATCGGTTTTGGCTCATGCCATTACGCTTGCTTTTTCTCCTGTTTTTACCAGATTGTATTTGCCCGAAGCTTTTGGCTTGTTAGCCTTTGTGCTTTCGGTTTCTAATCCATTTTCATCGTTTTCAACCTTTCGATTAGAGCAAGCCGTTGTGTTGCCCAAAGAAAAAATTGAAGCCAATACCATTGCCAATGCTGTGATTTTTATCAACACATTTTTTTCCATTCTTTTATTTGTATTTATCATTGCAGCTGGTAATAAATTATTTGAAAAAAACTTTAATACCTTAGTTTTTATTCCGCTCATTGTATTGGTTAGCGGTTTTCAAATGCCCTTAAATTCGTGGTTACAACGCGAAAAAAAATACTCGCAAATAGCGCATGCTAAACTTATTCAAACTATTTGCATTGCCGTGTTTTCAATTTTAGCCTATTGGATAAACCATAATTTAGGCTTGCTGATTGGTTATTTAATGGGTTGGATAGTTTACTCTTGCTACATGTATTTTCAAGCAAGTAAAAATGATTTTAAATTTCATTTTTCTAATTTTTTAAATACAGTAAAAAGTACCTTAATCAATTACAAAGAATTTCCTATTTATCATGTATTACCATCGGTAGCAGTTTCTTTTACACTATCTATTCCGGTTTTTTATTTCAATACCTGTTATTCTGAAACAGAAGTGGGGTGGTTTAATTTTTCGCGGCAATTATTACTTGTACCTGTATCGCTTATAACTGCTGCTTTTTCGCAAGTGTATTATGCCAGAGTGGTTGAATTAAAAAATCATCGAAAAAAGGTTTTCCCTGAGTTTGTTAAGTTAATACAAATGCTTTTTGCAATTGCATTGGCAATGTATCTAATGATTCATTTTGGCGGTGAATTTTTATTTGCAATAATATTTGGCACTAATTGGGCAGAATCGGGTACTTATGCATCGGTATTGGTAATTTCAGCGGCTTTGCAACTTATTGTCTGGCCATTAAATACATTACCGGTTGCATTAGGAAAAATTAAGTACAATAGTTTGTTTCAAATAGCACATTTTTTACTTACGCTAAGTTTATATTTTATTAAAAATGTAAAAGCTATAGAATTTATTTACTTTGTAGTAATTGTTGATGTTATTTTTTATAGCATATATTTTGCATTTATAATTTATCAGGTTAAAGCGCACGATAAAGCATGATTAAAATAGTAACCATAGTAGGGGCAAGGCCTCAGTTTATAAAAGCAGCTGCTGTAAGCCGTCAGTTTTCAAAACATAAAGAAATTCAGGAGGTAATAGTACATACCGGCCAGCATTTTGATAAAAACATGAGTGATGTTTTTTTTGAAGAAATGCAAATACCACACCCCAATTACAATTTGAATATTCACGGACTTTCTCATGGGGCAATGACCGGACAAATGCTCGAAGGAATAGAAAAAATTCTTTTAAAAGAAAAACCATATTTTGTATTGGTGTATGGCGACACCAATTCAACCATAGCCGGAGCTTTGGCTGCTAAAAAACTGCACATTAAAGTTATTCATGTTGAAGCCGGCTTACGCTCCTTTAATATGGATATGCCCGAAGAGATTAATCGAATTTTAACAGATAGAATTTCTGATATTCTATTTTGTCCAACCGATGCCGCTGTTCAAAACTTGAAAAACGAGGGCATGGACAAAATGAATGTTCGCATAATTAAAAATGGCGATGTAATGCAAGATGCGGCATTGTTTTATGCTCAAGAAGCAGAAAAAAAATCAACCATAATCAAAAAATTAGGCTTAAACGAGTTTGTACTTTGTACCATACATCGAGCAGAAAACACGGATAATATTGATAATTTAAAATCAATTATTGAAGGATTAAACAGAATAAACCAAGAAGTAAATGTGGTAGTTCCGTTGCACCCGCGAACAAAAAATATTCTGGATAAAGAAGAAATTGCTATACAATTTACTGTAATAGAACCGGTAGGGTATTTTGATATGATTATGTTGCTAAAGCATTGTAAGCTTGTAATTACCGACAGTGGTGGATTACAAAAAGAAGCTTTTTTCTTCCGTAAAAATTGTGTTACACTAAGAAATGAAACAGAGTGGGTTGAATTGGTTGAAAACGGATATAATACCCTTGCTGGAAATAATGCCGATAAAATTTATCAAACCTATCAAATAATGATGGAACGGAATAATGATTTTTCTAAAAATCTATATGGAAACGGGAAAGCTTGTGAAGTCATAGTATCAACACTTTTGAAAATGTAAAAATGCAACTCTCAATCATTTGCCCGACCTATAACGAAATAAACTATATCGAAAAAGTGTGTTTATCGCTCATTGCAAATGATGGGATAGAAAAAGAAGTATTATTTGCCGATGGTGGTTCTACTGATGGTACAAGAGAAAAAATAATTGAGCTTTCGAAGCAATTCAACAATGTTTACTTAATAGATAATCCACATAAAACAGCAACACATGGCTTTAATGTTGCATTTAAACATACAAAAGGTAAATACATTGCATTTGTTGGTGCACATGCTGAATACGGTGCTGATTATTTTAAACATGCTGTTTATTATCTTGACAAAAATGAATGCGATGCAGTTGGAGGCCCTTTAAAACAAGCAGGAAAAACCAAACAAGGAAAAGCAATTGCTTTGGTAATGAGCTCTAAATTTGGAGTGGGCAATAGCGAATTTAGAACCATGAAAGAAAAAATGTATGTAGATAGCGTTGCTTTTGCCGTTTATAAGCGAGATATTTTTGAAAAAGCCGGATTGATGGATGTGTCGTTAAAAGTTAATCAAGATGACGAATTTCATTATCGAATCAACAAATTAGGATTCAGAATTTTAATGGTTCCTGAAATGCAGGCAACTTATTATGTTCGCAATAGTTTAAAATCGTTGTTTAAACAATATTTTTATTACGGGCTTTACAAACCTTTAGTGTTTAAAAAAGTTGGCGGAAGCATCAGAATACGCCATATTATCCCAAGTATGTTTGTTTTATACCTGCTTTTTTTGCCTTTAACTTTTTATTCTAAAATATTAGTGTTTCCGCTTTTGCTTTATATTGTTTTAATAAGCGTGGTTTCACTTAGGTTTAATACCGATTTTAAAATAAAGCTGTTGTGCATACCTGTTTTTCCGGTATTACACATCAGCTACGGAT
>CALKJP010000092.1 GCA_937995645.1 uncultured Bacteroidia bacterium | reverse complement strand
CGAATTTTTATTGTTTGGTATTATTATAAGCTTAATCCTTTTACTTTTGATGTGTTTAAAATAGCAGTATTAACAGTAGTTGTATTTTTAACAGCTTACTTTATTCCTTCCCCTTCTTCTCCATTACTCTCAATTATATTACGTTCATTAATAGCTACTTTTTTATATATTATAGCAGTGTATAAATTGGGATTAGTAAAAGAACTTTATTCATCCCTGCCATTTTTAAAGAAATTATAATGTTTGGAAACATGTAATATGATATTTATACGTAAATTCGCTATGCTAACATAATATTTACAAAAATGAGAAAAGCACTATTAATTTTTTGGGGATTGTTATCCATTCAGTTTTTATTTGCAAATGAAGTTGAAAAAATTGCTGAGTTATATAAACAAAGAGCCAATAAAGAAAAACTGGATGAATGCATTTCTTTATGTGAGAAAATATTAGCAACAGGAGCAAACCGAGAAGTAGCAGTTTATTTGGCTAAAGCCTATTATTTTAAAGCAGAAGGGATAACTGATAATAGCACTCGAGTTGATATATTTGATAAAGGTGTAAAAGCAGGAGAACTTGCCTTAAATACCATTGAGCGATATTCAAAGCCCATGGCAGAAAAACAAAAAGAAGAGCAAGTTTTAAAAAATCTGACCAAAGACGATATGGATGCTTTATATTGGACTGCCGCAAATTTAGCTCGTTATGGTAAATATGCATCATTCACAAAAAAATTAGCTGTAAAGTCGCGTATTCGATATTTTTGGGACAGAATAATGGAAATAGACCCCGATTATAATTATGGTGGTGTTTATCGTTTTTTTGGCGGATACTACGCATTAGTACCTTCAATTACAGGAGAACAAGATCCGGCTAAATCTAAAGAAATGTTTGAAAAAGGAGTAGCAAGCGCTCCTTATTATTTAGAGACAAAAGTACTTTATGCAGAAGCATATTGTACGCATAGTAAAGTTAAAAATATTGAATTATTTAGGCAGTTATTAAATGAAGTTTTAACAGCGGATGTTTCAGCTTATCCTGAAATACTTCCCGAAAATGAAAATGCCAAACTTAAAGCTAAAGATTTATTGGCACGCGAAAAAGAATTATTTGAATAATTTCAGTGTTTAAACAATATTTAAATTTATTATAATGAAAAAAATATTTTTAATAGCATTTATATCTTTTGTATTAACTTCATCGCAAGATCCTATTCGTGTTCGCTTTGGAAGTGTAATACCTAAAGACAGTCCCTGGGAAGAAGGTATAAACGCATATATTAAAAACGCTGAAACCAAATCAGGCGGAAAAGTAAAGTTTAAAACCTATTTAGGTGGTCAGTTAGGTGGAGAAGTAGAAATGATTAAAAGTGTAGCCATGGGATCATTAGATGCCGGTGCATTTACTGTTGCTGCCATATCTGAAGCGCTTTCAATTCCACAATTGCAAGTTTTTGAAATGCCTTTTTTATTCAATAGCGATGAAGAAGCCGATTATGTAATGGATCAAATGTTTGATGTAATGAGCGATGTGTTTGCCAAAAAAGGATTAGTATTAGTAATGTGGGGAACAAATGGCTGGAGAAGCTTTGGAACAAAAACTAAGCCTGTATTATCACCAGCCGATTTAAAAGGATTAAAAATGCGATCGCAAGAATCAGATGTGTATATTAATTTTTATAAAACCATGGGGGCAACTCCCGTTCCAATTTCAACACCCGATGTTTTGGTAGCTTTAAAAACCGGAATGGTTGATGGGTATGACCAAACTCCGGTATTTTCTTTATCTACCGGATGGATTAACACGGTAAAGCATTTTACACTTACTAAACATATCTACCAGCCGGGATGCATCGTTTTTTCAAAAAAATATTTTGACAAACTTTCTTCTGATGTTCAACAAGCCATTCTTTCTAAAAATGAGAGAGCTGCTTTACAGAAAAATTCAAGAGAATTAATTCGTAAAGACGATGCGTATATTTTAAGCACATTTCCTGACATGGAAATTAAGGTGCATAATTTGACAGAAGCACAGAGAGAAGCATTTAAAAAAGCATCAGCTCCGGTTTATACTACCATGGAAGCTAAAATGGGTAAGAGCGTGATTAATGTTGTAAATGCTCATATCAGAAAATTCAGAGAAGGAAAAAAATAATTCATGCGATTTACTGATGCATATTTAAAAATAAACCGTGCATTTGAGCAATTAGAAAAATGGCTTGCAATTTTTTTAATTGCATGCATAGTAATAATTGTTTTTTCAGGAACTATTGCTCGTTATGTTTTTAATGAACCGCTTTTTGGAGCTGACAGACTTGCTACCTATATGATGGTTTGGTTAGGTTTTATCGGTTTTCAAATTGCAACATCCAAACTGCGCCATATCGAGGTTGAGTTTTTAAAAGCAAGAGTCGGTAACACCGTTAAATATAAAATGAATATGGCTGTCAGTTTTTTGGCGGCTGTATTCTTGGTAGTTTTTGCTTTAATAGGATTTAAATATGTTGGCAGAAGCATGGATTTGGCCGATGTTGATTTGGTTTTATCTATTCCATTATGGGTGATTATTTTAATTATTCCAGTTAGTTTTTCAATTGCAGCAGTACGTTTTTTCTGTACCATTTTCTTATGGTTAGATGTATTAAAAGGACATAGAAAAGAAGAAGATATAATAAAGAAACAAATTTTATAGTTGGAAGCAATTATTGTTATAACATTATTACTTATTTTAATAGCATTAGGAGCGCAGTTATTTCTTATAATTGGAGCTTTATCGCTTATCCTATTTTTTTTATATGGAGATGTAGAGCTATTTTCACTCATCAAAACCATGTTTGATACGGTAAATAAATCGGCATTGCTTTCCATTCCTTTGTATGTTTTTGCAGGAGCGGTAATGTCGCGCGGTGAAATTGCCAAGCGTTTAATTGATTTGGCTATGGCTGCATTTGGTTGGTTAAAGGGAGGATTAGCAGTTGGCGCTGTATTAGCCTGTGTGTTTTTTGCAGCTATTTCAGGTTCATCACCGGTTACGTTAATTGCTATTGGAACTATTATGTATCCTGCCATGATGAAGTATGGATATCCTGAAAAAATGTCGCTGGGTGTTTTAACAGTTTCCGGTTCATTGGGGATTTTAATACCACCAAGTATTCCCATGATTATTTTTTCAATTGTTACAGGAGCTGATGTAAATAAATTATTTATTGCAGGAATTATACCCGGAGTAATTACTGCACTTTTGATTATTGCAATGGCTCTGATATTTGCTTCAAAATACAATTTGCAAACACAGCCTTTTTATGTAAAAGATTTAGGAAACTCTTTTTTAAGAAGTATTCCTGCTTTATTAATGCCCGGTTTAATACTCGGTGGTATTTATTCAGGAATATACAATGTAACCGAAGCGGCAGCAGTTGGAGCGGTATATGCCATTTTAATTGAGTTGTTTTATTTCCGCCAGATGAAATTAAATGATATAGCCGATACGCTTTATGAATCGGTTATAGTACTTGGTATCATTTTTATCATTATTGCAATGGCAACGGTATTTAATTACTTCCTTATTTTACAGGATGTGCCAAATATGTTGTTGGAAAGTATGCAAGGCTTCATTACTTCACAAACCATGTTTTTAGTTGTTACCATGTTATTGTTATTAATAGTTGGTTTATTTATGGATTCAATTTCTGCGATATTAATATTAGCACCACTATTATTGCCAACAGCCATGATGTACGAAGTAGATTTAATACACTTAGGAGTGGTATTTATTCTTGGTTTAGAGATTGGTTATTTAACTCCACCGGTTGGAGTAAATCTATTTGTTTCAGCCGGAGTTTTTGATAAACCTTTTGGGAAAATTGTTGTAGCTTCTATCCCTTATGCCATAATGGTTTTTGTGGCATTATTGCTTATTGCATTCTTCCCGCAAATTTCTTTGATGTTGGTAAAGTAAAAGAGATTAATTGTAATTGATAAAGATTAATTGAGAAGTTGAGATTTACTATCTGCTAAAAGGAATTACGAGCCTAAAATTTAACATTCCACTTCCTATGCAATCGCATCACTTTTTCAATGATATCTCTTACACATCCTTTACCGCCATTATTAGGAGAAACATAATGGGCAATGGCTTGTATTTCGGGAGCAGCATCAGCCGGACAAGCAGCTAAACCTACACATTGCATCACTTCATAATCAGGTAAATCATCGCCCATATAGGCAATGTTTTCAGGCTTTAAATGATAGGAAAATAAAATGGTTTCATATGCATCTTTTTTGTCGCTTACACCAAGATAAATATCCTGTACTCCTAAATTTTCTAAACGCTTTTTAACCCCTTCACTCATTCTTCCTGCACTAATTACGGCTATTCGATAATCTGCTTTAACAGCAGCCTGCATGGCATAACCGTCTTTTATATTCATGGTGCGTACATAATCTCCATCTGGCATTAGTATAACAGTTCCATCTGTTAGTACACCATCTACATCAAAAATAAATGTGTTTATGGAGTGTAATTTGTTTAAGAAAGATGCATCACTCATTATGGTATGTTTTAATTATACTTTGAGTAAATAGGTTATAAATATTTTGTAAATCAGGATTTTTTTTCAGCAATTCTTTATGTGCCTTTATTGTTACGTTATCCTTACGTTTGGCAGGGCCTGTTTGTGCTTTGTGAGGGCTAAGTTCTATTGCTTTTGCAGTAGTTTCGATCATAAGAGCGTAGAGCAATTCCGGAGAAATTTTTTCTTTTTTCAAATATTCAAAAGCCAGATGGTATAAATGATTGGTAAAATTATTTACAATAACAGCTGCCAGATGCAGTTTTTTACGCTGAATTGATGTTATAACATGGATATTTTTGCTTATTATACTTGCTAATGCTTCTACAATTGAAAGGGTAAAATTATCAGATGCTTCAATACATATTGGCACATGTTTTAAACTGATTTTTCTATTACTGCTTATGCTTTGTAATGGATAAAAAACGCCATAGTGCTTACAGGAATGTTTTAAAACATTCATTGCAATACTTCCAGAAGTGTGTAGGATAATCCCTTCTTTTATTTTAAATGATTTTGCAAATGGCGTTATAGCTTCATCTTTAATACAAAGCAGATAAATAAAATTGCCCTTTAATATTTCTTTTAAATTATTTGTAAATTGAGATTTTGTAATGGATGCAAGCTCTTTAGCATGTGATATATTAGGGCTGTAAACTTGAGCAATCTGTATGTTTTTTTTAATAAAGGATTTTACAAGTTGAGTTGCTACATTGCCACTTCCAATAATGATGAGAGGTACAGAAAAAGATTTTTTTATTTTTTCTTCCTTACTCATAAATTATTATTTAGAAATTTTAATGCGATGTACAATTGCAAGAACAGTTCCAATAATTAATAGAATACAGCCAATCCAAAGTATGTTTATAAATGGGAAAACTATTGCTTTCATAATGATAAATTCACTGCGATTGCCTCTTTTTTCGGATACACTGAAATGTAAATCTCCTGTTTCAGGGTCAACTTTATTAAAGCTGATTTTTAAACCTAATTCTTCAACCTCAAATGGGATAGGAGTTACAAAATTTTCTTTAACGGCAAAAATAGGATTTGCTTTATAGGTATTATTCAAAATGTCATACAATATAATATTTGCCTGAACTGCAATATCCGTTTCTTTTAAGTTGTATTTTTCTCGGTCAATTTGTGATGTAATTTCTTTTAATACCATTATACTATTGCTTGCAAATATGGTATCGCCAATTTGTATTTTATGTTCCTTAGCTTCCAGATATTCGTTTTTATCTTTTTCTTCTACCTGTTCTAAATCGGCATAGGTAATGTGGGTATAAATATCTTTATGCAGGAAATGACGCGTATCAGGTTCTGCTACATTTCCCATACGTGGATTGGTTTGTACCAATGGATTTAATGTAAATTCATATTTGTATGAACCGTCTTTTTGTTTTGTAAAATATTGTACTTCGTAATAAATATTTACTCCTTCTTTTCTTTTGCCGGTATAGGTTACAAAGTAATCACCCATGCGAAGTGTATCATTTAAATTAAGCATGATATTATCATTATTACTGAACTTTTCACCTAATGATGTAATATCAATTCCTGATGTGTTTCTTGAAATTACTTCTTGTTTAGAGGTTGAAATAAGCGCCCCGAGTAATATCATTCCAAAACCAATGTGTGCAATAGATGCACCGGCAAGGCGTATTTTACCTTTTAAAACTCTAAGCATGTAATCGGCATTAGCAATTACGGCAAATAAGCTGCTTAATAATAAGAGCACATAATTTAAATTTAAAATTTGTAATGCTGCAGCAATAGCAACACTTCCAAATAATGATATGGCTAAGGATAAGGTAATTTTTCTGACAAATTCTTTCGGGTCGGTTTTTTTATATTTAAAGAATTGTCCTACTGCAATTAATAATGCAATGATAATAGCAAAAGGCACCTGCCATGAATTGTAATGGTCAATAGGATTTAATGGAGGTGCAAAATTAGTTCCTAAAACTTTGTTAATTACCGGAATTGATGTTGTAACAGTAATCTGAAATGAAGAAATAAATAATACTAATGCTCCAATAAACATCCAGAATTCGCGGCTCCATAAATTATCTTCATTATCCTGCTTTGGCATTTTTTTTAGATTCTTTACTACTAAAAAAAATGATAGGAAAACAAAGAATAATAAGTAAACCAATAATTGTCCGCTCATGCCCATATCGGTAAATGAGTGAACGGATGTTTCTCCCAAAACACCACTACGCGTAAGGAAAGTAGAGTAGAGGATAAAAATAAATGTAATAAGCGTTAAAAAGAAAGTAGTCGGTAAAGAGCCTCCTTTGTTTTTCTGAATTAACATTACGTGTGCCGCTCCAACCAGTGTAAGCCAGGGAACAAGTGAAGCATTTTCAACGGGATCCCATGCCCAAAAACCGCCAAAGCTTAACGCTTCATAAGCCCATGCCCCCCCCATTAAAATTCCTGTTCCTAAAATCATTACGCTAAAAAATGCCCATGGTAAAGTTGGTTTTAACCACTCGGTATATTTGCCTTTCCACAATGCTGCAATGGCAAATGCAAACGGTACTAAGGTTGAAGCAAAACCAAGGAAAAGGGTAGGAGGGTGTATGGTCATCCAGTAATTTTGCAATAGCGGATTTAAGCCTCTGCCATCTAAATTTTCTAAGTAGTTTGGCATTTTTGTAAAAGGCATATTTACAAAGTCCGGATGCTCGCGCAATAAGGTAAATGGATTGCTGCCTATTTTGTAATTAAACAGCCAAATGCCTAAAAGCATGCTTGCTAAAAATACCTGAACTAATGAAAATACTGTCATTACTGGTGCTTCCCAATCTCCGCTGCGTTTCATTAAAATTAATCCAAGCACTACATGCCAGAATGACCACAAAAGAAAACTTCCTTCTTGTCCTTCCCAAAAGCAAGAGAGCATGTATCGAATTGGTAATTCAGAATTGGAATGTTGCCATACATAATGGTATTCAAAACGATGATTTAATATTAAATAAAAAAGCGTGGCAATAATTCCTACAACTGAAAAAGTATGCAAATAAAAAGAGCTGCGGGCAATTTTTTGCCATGATTGCTCCCGTGGATTTTGTGCTTTAAAATAATATGCTAAAGAAGCTACTATAGCACTTACAAATGATGAGATAATAAATAGATTGCCGAGTTTTCCCGGCCAGAGTAATTCGCCAATATAGTTTATTTCCATGGTGAGAGTTTAGCTGTTTGCTTTAACTTCGGTAAAGCCGTTATTGTTTGGATCGTTATATTTTGAAGGGCATTTCATTAAAATCTTATCTGCATAAAATCCATCATCAATATATTTCCCAGTTAAAACAATTTGTTCTGAACGTTCAAAATCCTGAGGTTTGGTTCCATTGAAAAATACTTTTGCTTCTTTCCCGTTGTTATCAATCATGTAAAAAGTAAAAAGATTGGCGTTTTTTTGCGGATCGTATTCCATATCTTTTTCACGATTTAAAACACCCACTACATGATATTCTTTTCCCGGATTATTCATTGCTTCCGAAAAATTAGCATAAGTGCTGGAGTCGGATATGGTACTGATAATTACTCCAATTGCAATCGCTAATACTACCAATAATATAATGTGTGTTTTTTTCATTTCAAATTAGTTAGAATGTGTTAAGGTTTAAAATGCATATAAATAACAAATCATTTACAAATGCAAACAAATAATAAATCTTTTACAAATGCATACGAATAACGAGTCCTAATCGAACAATGAATTTTTAAATCATAAATCTTAATTCTTAAATCAAAAATATCTTTGTTCTTTTATCTTTTAGTCAGTCTTATGCTAACTATTTATTACTTATTTCTTTCTCCAGCTTGCTCACTTTTTTATCAATGTTTATCAGGTAAAAAACTATTCCTGCAAAAATGATTAAGAGTACAGCTACAACTATGTAAATTTTTCCATCTCTTCTTAGGTCATCAGCCATTTCTACTTCTTGAGCTAAAGCAATTGCTGAATAAAACATACTTAATAAAATTGTAAAAATATAACGCATCATAAATATTAGTTGTTCAAAAGTTGTTGTTGAATTTTTCTGATTCTAACTTTTAATGTCATCATCCATACCCCAATTAAAGTCCAGCCAATAATGGCAGGATAAAATACCCATCGCATATTTTTGTCTAAATCGTAACTGCTGAATGCCGGATTACCGCCATTGCCGGGATGTAGTGAATCAACTCCATTCATGCGTGGCCAAATCATTAAAAATACCAGCAACAATACATAGGCAAAAATATTGTACACTGCACTTACTTTTGCTCTTTTTTGTTCTTCTTCTATACTTCCTCTTAAAATTAAATATGCAAAATAGATGAGTAATGTTACTGCAGCGCCATTTAGTTTTGGATCGTTTACCCAATAGGCTCCCCAGGTAAATTTTGCCCAAATCATTCCGGTAGTAATTCCAAGGCAACCTAATAAAATTCCTGCATTAGCGGCTTCAGATGCAATTATATCATGTTCCTGTTTTTGCGATGAAAGATATTTAATACTATATACTAGCGAGATAAGTAAAATTATCATCATGCCAAACCACATGGTAACATGGAAATACAAGTTCCTGATAGTTTCGTGCAATATGGGCAGGCGTGGAACTTTACCTAAAAATCCTGCAGTAATGGTATAAATTATCAAGGATACTGCAATAATTTTCCACCAGTTTTTTTTTAGATTCATTATTAGCGCAATAAAGGTTGATTTTAATCGCGCCAAAGGTACGGAAATAATAGATAAGCTAGTACTACAACAATCACATTTATTGCTAATAAAACTATAATGTATGTGTAGCTTACACTAAGGTCTAATCCGTCTAATGCATTTTTTGAAAGACGAATAAGCGTTATTAATAGCGGTATTAAAATTGGAAAGGCTAAAATAGCCATTAAACTACCGGTATTATTGGTTTTAGATGCTATGGCCGAAATCATGGTTAAAACAATGGCAAAGCCCATACTTCCTAAAATGATGGTTAATAAAAACAAGGTTTTGTCTTGTACCAAATCGCCCAGTAACAAACCGAAAAATAAATAGTTAAAAATGCCTATTATGCTTAAAAGAAGAGCGTTGTAAATGGTTTTTGCAATTATAATTCCCTGTGGACTGGCTAAGGTATAGAGGTAAAGCAATCGTCCTTTACTTTCTTGAATAAAACTTTTGGCAACAGCATTGGTAGCTGCAAACAGCATAATTATCCAGAACAATGCATTCCATACCAAAATATTTTCAATTACTTTAAAACAGAGGTATGAAACAAAAACAGTAGAAATTACATACAGTAAAATTCCGCTGAATGAAAATTTTTGTTTCCATTCATTTTGCAGTTCTTTTTTAATCAGTATGGGTATTTCTTTTAGCATTTAGTCTAAAATGTGTTCGGTATGCATATCCGGAATTACAATTTTTTTGAAGCCCATTTCCAGCAGGCGTTCTTTATAATTTACCTGCACATCGTAATTACCATGTACTAAAAATATTTTTCTGACTTTATTAACGTTTTGGCACGAAAGATATTCCATCATTTCGTTATAATCGCCATGTGCACTGTAAGAATCCATGATTTCTACTCTGGCATTTACCTGATATTCTTGTCCAAATATTTTTACTGTTTTATCTCCGGCTACAATTCTTCCTCCTAAGGTAGATGGTTCGCAATAACCAACAATTAAAATTGTATTTTTAGGATTTTCAATATTATTGGCCAGATGATGCTTTATCCTTCCTGCTTCCATCATGCCGGAAGCAGAAATAATGATACATGGTTCGGTAAGTTTATTGAGTGCTTTAGAATTTTCTTGATCGCGAATATAAAATAATCGGTTAAATCCAAATGGATTTGGATCTTCTTTCATGTATTTGCAAATTTCTTTGTTGAAATATTCGGTGTGTTTGCGAACTATTTCTGTTGCATTGGTTGAAAGCGGGCTGTCAACATACACATTTATGTGTGGCAGTAAGCCTTTTGTTTCAAGCTTATCGAGTGCATATACAATTTCTTGAGTGCGGCCTAAACTGAAAGCGGGTATAATTAGTTTTCCTTTATTTTTTATGCATGTTTCAGTAACAATTTCTAATAAATGATGTTCGGCATGGTATTCTTCTTCGTGCAATCTGTCGCCATAAGTAGATTCTGTTATTATATAATCTGCTTGTGGAAAAGGTTCCGGTTTTTTTATAATTTGCTGATGAGTTCTGCCAATATCACCGGTGTAGCAAATGCGGGTAGTTTTATTGTTTTCTATTATTTTTAAGTTGATAGCAGCGCTGCCTAATATATGACCAACAAAGGTAAATGTGAGGAACACTCCTTCTAAAATTTCATATTCTTTGTTTAAATCCGGTGTTTGAAAAAGTGCCAAACATTCGGTAGCATCTTTAATGGTATATAGTGGTTTAATAAGTTCTTTGTGTTCAATAGCTCTTTGTTTATTTAAGTAAAATACATCGTTTTCCTGAATATGGGCGCTATCAATAAGCATTACTTTGCATAAATCAAAGGTTGCTTCTGTGCAAAATACAGGTCCTCTAAATCCTTGTTTGTATAAAAGTGGTATGGCTCCTGAATGATCAATATGTGCATGTGATAAAACAAGGCAGTCAATTTTTTTAGGGTCGAATCCAAAATGACGATTTAGGGTGTCTGTTTCTTTTCCTTTTCCTTGAAATAAGCCGCAATCTAATAATATTTTTTTACCGTTATCGGTGGTAAGGATATGTTTACTGCCTGTTACGGTTCGTGCTGCTCCGTGAAAACTTATTTTCATCTATAAAATAATGTTGCTTGTAAAGTTACATTTTTTATTTGTTTATTTAGAGAATTAACCTCGAGCCATTACTTGATTGAATAAGTTAATGATTTGATGATAGTAAATAGCCAATAGAAAATTAGGCTTTAGTTGTTAGTCGTAAGTCGTAAGTTGTAAGTTACCGGTCATGCTAAAAGACGAAACAACTAACAACAAACGAACAGAAAAAAGGACAGACAAAATGTCAACGCTTCGCAAAATAAAAAGAGATGCAACCAATCCACAAGCCGACCCAAATTGCAGCACAACTTGTCCCGACTTGGCGGGATTTAATTTTGCCCAACCAAACCCATGCCCATCCACCACCCGTCTTTTTGACAAGTTTGCAGACTGTTGATAAAATCTTTAAAGCTTATTGCTACCAAATCAAAAAGCCTTCTTACATTTGACAATTATTGTCAAGTTAATATTTTCAAATTGAAAACGACTGGAGAAATAATTAGAGAGAAAAGAGAAAAAAAAGGGTTGCTATTGCGACACGTTTC
>CALKJP010000091.1 GCA_937995645.1 uncultured Bacteroidia bacterium | reverse complement strand
AACAATTCTCCACTTTTGCAAGAGTTAAACACAATGGCTTCTGTCAAAAAAGCAGGTAATCAATCTTTTGAGATTAGAACTTTTGCCAATGTAAATGCAATTACCAACTGTCACATGTTAATTGTTGCTCCGGACGTAACAACACCATTAGCTGAAATTATTGCAAAAATTAAGAAAAACAGCACATTATTAATTACCGAAAAACAAGGATTTGCTAAACAGGGAGCAGCAATAAATTTCGTAGTACAAAATAACAAACCCGCATTTGAACTAAACAAAGCAAATATAGAAAAACAAGATTTAAAAGTTAGTAAAGATTTATTGTCCCTTGCAATTTTAGTAGAATGAAAAAATGGCTCACATATATTTTATTGCTCTTAGCAGCAGCCTCTTTTGCCCAACAGCAAAGGGTTGCCAAAGCATTAGAGTATGTAGAAGCCGGAGATTTTTTTAATGCCAAAACAGAAATTGATGCCGCACTACAAAATGAAACAACACATAACGACTCCTATGCCTGGTATGTAAAAGGCTTTATTTACAAAGAACTATACAAGAAAAACGAAAAAAACAATCCATTATCTCCGTTAAGAATTGAAGCGATAGCAGCATTGAAAAAATCAATGGAGCTTGATATAAAAGGAGAAAATATAAATGAAAATAAACAAACATTAAAATTTCTTGCAACCACACTCAATAACGATGCTGCAAATAGCATCAATGCAAACAATCCGGAAGCAGCACAAAAAGCATTTGAAAAATACAAAGAAGTAATGCTTTTAATTGATCCTCAAGCCGATTTAAAGCCAAAAACAATAGAATTTTTACTCGCTTTAGCATCAATGCTAAACAATCAATATCAAGCAGAGCAAGATTCTGCTAAAAAAGAATTTAAATTTTTAGGAGTAAAAAACATGTATCAAGAAGTATTAAAATTAGATCCCAATAATATTAGCGCAAATTATAACCTCGGCATTTTATTTTACAATAAAGCTGTTAACATAATCAATAATCTGGACTACGATATGGACATGTTTGCTCTTATGGAAATTCAAGATAATTGCGTAGAAATATTTAAACAATCGCTACCCTATATGGAAAAGGCACTTGCGCTTGATCCCGATAGAATAGAAACATTGCGAGGTCTTGAAGGAATTTATATCAGCTTAAATGAATTTGAAAAGTCTAATGCAATAAGAGCCAGATTAGATGCATTAGGAAAATAAGATGAAGATTAGGGTTACCATAGGCAGAAAAATAGGATTTGGGTTTGGAATTTTAATATTCTTTACCCTCTTAGCCTTTTTTCTAACATTTAAAACCACCAATAGCAGCAAAGAAATAAACGAAGAAATTACCAATGTTGTTAATCCATCGGTAGATGCTTTAGAAGAACTTAACCTATTACTTGTAAAATCTAAAATGCTTATTTCAAAATGGGCATATTTTGCAAGCTCTGACGATATTGATTTTAAAAACCAACATCGCCAATTAGTATTCAAAGATTACCCCTATTTAAAAGAAAAACTCCATAAACTATCTGAAAATTGGCCGCCCAATGAGCAGGAAAAGCTTAGAGAAATTTTTGGCTGGCTCGATTTACTTTTTAAAGAACACAAAAAAGTAATGAACGAATTAAATAGTATTGAAAGCTATGAAGACCCTCTTATTGTTTTTATTGTTCGCGAATCGGTTGACGAAGGCGAATTAAACGAAAAACACGAAAAAGTAATGCAATTACTGTCGGAATTGATTAGCGACCAACAAAACCTTGCTAAAGTTTCTACCCAAAAAATGAACACCTCCTTTAATAAACTTCAATCAATTGTTCGTTTATTAGGCATCGCATTAACACTTGGAGGACTATTAATCGCATTTTTTACCGTTCGCTCCATCGTCCGACCCATTTCACAGCTAAAACGCATACTTTTACAAATGGGGAAAGGCATTCTTCCTAACGAAAAAATTAACCACAGAAACGATGAAATAGGCGAAATGTCTAAGGCGCTTAACCAACTTATAAGTGCCGTAGAACGCCAAACCGAATTTGCCAAAGGATTAGGAGCCGGTAATTTTTCTCAAGAATATCAACCATTAAGCCAACACGATACGCTTGGTCATGCTTTGTTAAAAATGCGTGATGATTTGTATGAAAACGAACGATTCCTCGAGCAAAAAGTTGAAGAAAGAACAGCCGAAGTGGTTCGTCAAAAAGAAGAAATTGAAAGCCAACGTGTTAAATTAGAGCATTTGTATAATGAGGTAACTGATAGCATTAAATACGCAAAACGCATACAAGAAGCCATTTTACCCCCTGAAACCGATGTTAAAAAAGTGCTACCCGAATCATTTATCCTTTATAAACCGAAAGACATTGTATCCGGAGATTTTTATTGGGTAGAAAAAGTTGGAAACAAAATATTTTTTGCAGCTGTTGATTGTACCGGACATGGTGTGCCTGGCGCATTTATGAGTATTGTAGGATATAATTTACTCAAACAAATTGTTAAAGAAGAAAACGACCCGGGAAAAATTTTAAATAAATTAAGTAAAGGAGTAAAAGATACCCTTCATCAGGGAATTGATGAAGGCGCTACTAAAGACGGCATGGATATCGCCCTATGCTCTTACGATCTTTCAACAAACACACTCCAATATGCTGGAGCATACAACCCCTTATTCTTAATCAGAAAAGGAGAATTAATAGAAGTTAAAGCCGATAAATTTCCTATAGGAGGGGCATTAGAAGACAGCGAATCAAGAAAATATACCAGCCACACCATTTCTTTAGAAAAAGGCGATACCTTTTACATCTTTTCCGATGGTTATGCCGATCAATTTGGAGGTAATAAAGGTAAAAAATTCATGGTTAAACAATTCCGACAACTCCTTTTAAACATCCAAAACAAATCAATGGAAGAACAAAAACAATTCTTAAACCAAACCATTGAAAACTGGATGCACGGCCACGAACAGGTGGACGATATATTAATTATAGGTGTACGTTTTTAAACAGTAAAAAAACATACAAAAATTTTTTAATCTGCTAAAAATTTGTATTTTAGCATTAAATTTTACTATTTAGTCTATAATTTTTTAATAGTAAAATGGCAATAATGTTTAAACACTGAAATTGATAAAAATGAAAAAAACAGCATTTTCTCTCATCTTTTTTTTCTTTTTGATAATTCATACTGCTTTTGCTCAACTACCGGTTAATGGAATAAATTATCAAGCCATAGCTCGTGATAATAATGGTAGTGAAATAATTAATCAAAATATAAGTGTTCAAATTAGTATAAGAACAGGAAGTTCTACCGGGCCTATTGTATATCAAGAACGGCACAATACATCAACCAATCAATTTGGGCTTTTTAATATTGTTATTGGAGCCGGAAATCCTCAAGCACCATTCGCATCAGGAGATATTCAAAATATTTCGTGGTCTAATTTTGCCACGTATTTCCAAATTGAAATTGATCCGCAAGGAGGAACAAATTATCAAAATTTAGGCACAACTCAATTTGAGGCTGTTCCATATGCCTTTTCTTCTGCCAATGGTCCGGCAGGACCTCAAGGCGCTACCGGAGCAACGGGAGCAACAGGAAATATTGGAGCAACAGGAGCAACAGGCAACACAGGAGCAACAGGAAATATTGGAGCAACGGGAGCAACGGGAGTAACTGGAGCAACAGGTAATACAGGAAATACAGGAGCAACCGGTAATATAGGCACTACCGGAGCAACGGGAGCAACCGGAGCAACGGGAGCAACAGGAGCAACAGGAGCTACGGGTCCACAAGGTCCAAATTGGAACATTACAAATCTTACATTGAATAATAGCGGTACAATAACTCTCACAACGGATCAACCATCAAGTTTTAGCACTACTAATGGGGCATGGCTTACAAGTGGAAATACGGGAACTAATCCTACCAATAACTGGATAGGAACAAACGATAATCAACACCTTGCATTTAGAACAAATAATACTGAAAGAATGAGAATTCTAAGCAATGG
>CALKJP010000090.1 GCA_937995645.1 uncultured Bacteroidia bacterium | reverse complement strand
TGTTGTATGAATTATTTTCTGCAATAACGGTCATACTTCCATTTACAAAAAATTTATCAACCCCGGCTTCTACTATATGACCGGGATTATTATCAGCAGTTTCAAAAATCACTCGCATATTATTGGTTAAGGGTAAATAATCTAATACTCTGAAGGATTTGTTTACCCATTGAGAGTTATTGGGAGAAGAAGCCGTAACAGTTTCTAAGGTAACAGTTGAAATACCATTAGTTAATTTTACTACCAACGAATCGTTTGGATTACCGCTGCCTCCTGCATTAAAAAACCAGCGATAATAATTAATTACAGGGTCAATATATTGGGTTAAATCCATTATTGGTGAAGTTAAAATGGTAGAGCCGTTATCTACATCATCATCACCGGCACTACCTCCACCATTTCCGGTAACAAATGCTTTATCGCTACAATCAGAAGCTACATCAGAACCGGGATTTGATGGAGTACCAGAAAGATTGGTACCAATCGGCTTTCCTCTTTCCCACATACCGGCAGTAGCAGTTCCGCTTACTGTCCAACCAAAATTAAAGGTAAAATCATCATAATAACCTTTATTCAAATTAATTTGAAAGTTGTCGTTCGTATTATTAAACGTTTCCACACCACATTCTGTAACATAGCCCCATTTGCCTGCAAAATAATTATAGGTATCAGCAATTAAATTACATCTTAAAAAATCACCATTGGTATCTGATAAAAATCCATAATTCGTGTTAGCATTTTCTAAAATTACATTTATACCCGGCAATGGATTGTTATTATAGAGTGTTTTACCAGAAAAATCAATACCATTATTACTTACCATTTCAACATTAATATTGGTAACTAATCCATTATTTAATACCACATTATTAACTGTTTTGGTAATATAACCAGGAGCTGAAAAGGTTACTGTATATGTGCCTGCATGGGCAGTTCCGGTATAATATTCACCATTAAAATTCGATTTTTCAACATGATGAGTTCCTCCGGTAATTTGTACATTAACATTATTTAAAGGAATATTACATACACTATCGGTAATAATACCTTCTAAGTAACACGCTCTATTAAGCGTTGGGGTTAAAACAAACATGCCTTCTTCAATATCAGAAACTAAAATATTGCCGCTGGGTAAATAAGCATAAACACCCCAAGCACCATGAAAACCGTCACCACTAAAAGGGCTGGTATCAAAATGACCTACGTTAATCATATTTTTGGGACGTGAAACATCGGTTATCACTACACCATCGGTGTACCAAGATGTATAAGCATAATCGTTTTTAATATAGGTATTATGAACAATTGAACCGGAACCCGGTGTTATTTGAATTCGGTCCATTTCATTAATATTATTTAAATTGCTTACATCGTAACATGTTAAGAATGAATTGGAATTTTCATCCGTTGTAAAAAGATATTGATTATCGTCAGATTTCCATGTGTTGTGCGTAAAATTTGTTGGTGTATTATGTGTTTGCAGTACAACAGGATTAGCTTTATTACTTACATCGATTGCAGAAAAATATCCTTGGTAAATATGCGAACCCCACAAAGTATCATTTCTAACAATGCCATCGTGTATGTAATTCAGATTATATTGACCTACATAATTAGGGTTCCATGGGTCGGCTAACGATGCAATAATAGCCCCGCCATTTGCTAAGTTGCTTCCATAGAGATAAATATATCCGTTATCAATATGCAAAGCATGAATGGTATTAATTTGGCCGTTGATGGCATTATTTCCCGTCCATGTTCTTGTTTGAATTGAATCCGGCAAATACGATAAGTTAACAATACGTAATCCACCGCCACCTTCGGTGGTTACATAAGCATATTTTTGATAGGTTCTCACTTCACGCCAAATAGAGTTTGGACCTGGAACATGAAATTTAAACTGTGGATTATCTGGGTCTGTTACATCAATTATATCCATTCCTTCCTTTGTTCCTACAAGCGCATATTCGTTTCCAAGCGTATCTACATATCCCCAAATATTTGATAAATCAACATTGGAAGGATAAGGATAATGGGATCGAAATTGTATATTTAACTGAGCTTGTAAATTAATTTGTAAAAGAAAAAAAATGGAAACCGCTAATAGTAAGTTTTTCATATTTAATAGAAGTTGGTTAAATTATTTAATAAAACTGATTAAAAAAATTCATTAAATAAAACCGTTCATGTAATTTTATCTGTTAAAATAGATTAAAACATCATTTTAAACCACATAACAAGTTAAATTGAGCTATGAATAAAGTAATTTTATTGTCTATAAGTTTAGTACTATTGGGTGCATGTACCCAAAAAAGAGGCGAATGCAAAGCACTAGAAAAACCCAAAAAAGGCTGTATGTGCAATTTGATGTATGCTCCTGTTTGTGGTTGCGATGGCAAAACTTATGGAAATGAATGTGAAGCAGCCTGCTATGGAATTAACAAATTTACACAAGGCGAATGCTTTTAAAATCGAATTATTTGATTCGCTCATTATCGCTTATTTTTACCCTGTTAATTTTTAGCTGTGGCAGCAAGGGTCCGGAAAACAAAACCATGTATAAGAAAAATAAGCCCAGCAGAGTTATTGCTAAAGAAATCGAAAAACAAAAGAAACGTGCTTCAAAAGCAATGAATAGAGAATTAAAACGTCAACAACGAAAAAGAAGATAAAAATGCTCATTTACTATATCACACTTCCTTTTATCTATCTTCTTTCAGCACTACCTTTTAAATTGCTTTATCTAATATCTGATTTTTTATTTTTAATTCTATATCATATAGTTGGCTATCGCAAAAAAGTAGTTCGTGAAAATTTGCAAAAATCTTTTCCCAAAAAAAGTGAAAAAGAATTAAAGCAGATAGAAATAGCATTTTATCATCATTTATGCGATTTAATATTAGAATCTTTAAAAGCTTATACCATTTCTGAAAAAGAACTACGTAAACACTGTACCACAAAAAACCCTGAAATAATGGAACAATTTGCCGCAAAAGGCCAAAGCATTTGCATTGCCATGGGACACTATGGCAATTGGGAATGGGCTGGACAACGTGTGAGTATTGATACAAAATTTAAACTTTTGGTTTTATATAGAAAAATAAAGAATGTGTATTTCGATAAATTTATGCAACGCTTACGCAGCAGATTTGGAGCAATCCCTGTAGAAATGCGCGAAACTGTAAGAGCAATTTTAGACTATCAAAAAAATAAAATTCCAACAGCAACCGTTTTTATTGCCGACCAAACTCCTCCTCCCGAAAATGCTTATTGGCTTAATTTTCTAAATCAAAATACACCTGTGTTTAAAGGAACTGAAAAAATTGCAAGCAAATACAACATGCCTGTTTTATTTGGACAGGTGCATAAAGTAAAACGTGGATTTTACGAAATTGAATTAAGTATTTTATGCGAAAATCCTTCTGAGCTTTCAGAAATGGAATTAACTCAATTACACACTAAAAAACTCGAAGAGTATATTCATCGAAAACCTGAATACTGGCTTTGGAGTCATCGCAGATGGAAACATCGTAATACCTTAAATAACTTACATTCCTAAGCAGTGCATTAGTTTAGCTACCTGGGTTTCCCAAAGCATTTTGGATTCCTCAAGCTCATTATCCTCTGCATGGTCGGTTATAATTAACGAAACCGATTTAGATAAATCATGCGTATCTATTGCCATTTCAAAAAAACATTCCTTCGGCATATGTTCCCATTTGTATCGAATACTTTTGTTTGGTTTTATTGAAATTATTTCTGCTTTTTGCGAAGAATCTCCCCAAAAAAATTCACAGTTTTTCCCATTAATATTTACATCATCGCAAAACCATTCTGATAAACCGGAGGGGGTAGTTAAAAAATTAAACAATAATTTCTGAGAACATTTAACTGGAAATTCTAATTGAAACATGGTGTATTTATTATCTATTTTATCCATATTCTTTGTCATTATAAAATTTACAATAATTGTAATTATACTAAATTTTATCGACAATAAATAAGCTTTTAGCAAAAAAAATAAAGTACCATTACAAACACCAACTAAAATGGTAGATATTTTTCAAATAAATTATCAGTAAAAAGAAAAAAATATATATTTGCACCCCTGAAATATGCCTTGGCGGGGTAG
>CALKJP010000089.1 GCA_937995645.1 uncultured Bacteroidia bacterium | reverse complement strand
CCATGCCATAATCCCCCTAAAAGCATAGTAATCATTAAATTTACATTTGTTCTAAACACTCCAAGTTTATTACCACCAATAGGAATATATAAATAATCTTTTAGCCAGTTAGAAAGGGTTATGTGCCAACGTTTCCAAAATTCTGCAACATTTTTTGCCTTGTATGGCGAATTAAAATTTTTAGGCAATCGAAAGCCCATGTAAAGTGCTAATCCTATTGCTATATCGGTATATCCGGAAAAATCGCAATAAATTTGAATGGAGTATGAGATAATTGCAAATAAGTTTTCGAACCCGCTGTAACTTTCAGGTGCGGCAAAAATTCTATCTATAAAATTAACCGCAATATAATCTGCAATAAACAATTTTTTAAACAAGCCTTTTAAAATCATGTAAGTGGCTGTGCCAAACTCAAGACGTGTTAAGCGAAAAGGCTCATATAACTGCGGAATAAATTCCGATGCTCTTACAATTGGACCTGCTACTAATTGCGGAAAAAAAGAAAGAAAAAATCCAAAATCTAATATATTAGAACAAGGCTTTACGTCATTACGATAAATATCTACAATGTAGCTTATAGCCTGAAAAGTAAAAAATGAAATGCCTACCGGAAGTATAATTTTATCAATAGCAAAATTAGTATTAAAATAACTGTTTGACCAAAGCAACAAATGGTTTATTACAACATAATCGGTATTAAACAGTTTGTTAAATGAATCGGTAAAAAAATAAGCGTATTTAAAATAACCAAGTATAAAAAGATTAATAAAAACAGCTATTCCAACCAGCCACTTACGCAGTGTTTTAGAAGTGTTATCGTAGAGAATAGCGCCAATGGCATAATTAGCCATAATAGAAAATATTAAAAGTATAAAATAAAATCCGCTTGATTTATAATAAAAAAAGATGCTTATAAAAAACAAATAGGTATTTCGCAATAAAAAACGATTATGCAATAAAGAAAAACCTGCAAATACAGATAGAAAGAAAATCCAAAAAACACCTCGAGTAAAAATAATGGGAGCTTTGGGATTAAATTCAAAAAACTCAATTATAGATTTTATCCAATCGTTATTTTGCAGAACTTCGCTCCACATAATTTTTGTAAGAATTAATAAATGCCTTGTAAAATAAATCACCTTTAATCCAGTATCCTTCGCGGTTAAAATGCACTAAATCTTTTTTCATAATACCATTTTTATACCATGTATAAGCCGATTTAGACCCGCCCATTATACGATAAAAATTCCAGTAAACTGCATTGTGTTTTATGCATAAATCTTTTATAGCCTGCTCTGCCAATTCCAAATTTTTATTTTCCATATTCTTTCGAACATAACTATTATTGGGCACTGTAATAATTATAGCCACTTCCGGATTTACCCGTTTAATGGTTTTTATGAGTGTGTCATACGAATTAAAATAATTTTCAGCAGTAAAAGAGCTATCGTGTGTATCATTTGTTCCGAGTGATAAAATAACCAAATCAGGATTTAAAAACTTTAATTGATGTTCTAACATAGAACATCGGTTAAACGAACTTGTTTTTGCTCCGTTAACCCCCATTGCATGATAACGAAACCCTGGACGGTTATTCTCTAATAATATGCCGTAAATTTCAAATGGTATGGAATCTATTGTATCTTTTTTTATTGAAAAAGAAAAAGTATCAACCGGACTTGTAAATGAAAATTCGATATAGCCTCCTAAGGAATCAACAATGATTGATTGAGTAGATTGTGGATAATCTAATTTTAAACTGTGTGTTGTACAATGCAGATTATAAAAAATTTTTACATTTTCAATATATAACTTTTCGAATTTATTGGCCGAACTCACACTTATACTTGCTACACTATCAATTGTTGAAGCGTTTATTCCTGTTACTCCCCAGTTACATTCATTTTTTGCAAGAGCGTTTCTACACCCTTTCCATTCTCCCGTGTGGTTTATTGTATAATTTACCGGATTATTTGTTTTTGCTGTTTTATAAGGGAATATCATTCCTCTTGCTCCTTTTATACCTGTTACATCATTTTGTAAATGAAAACGCAAGTAATCAGTATATATATCGGCTTGAACATGCGACCCTCCAAAATGCACAACATTTAATTTTACGTTTTTATGTTTAAACAAGGAATCTGTTTTGGCTAAAAATTTCTGAAAATTACTCGAGCTATCTGCACGTTCCAGTATATTTAATTTATACTGAATAAAAGTGTATTGCTTTATTTGTGCAGAATCATAAACCGTTTGTGCACTAATACTTTGTGAAAAAAATATTATTCCTACTATATTTGCTATTATTTTTTTCTTATTGAACATCTGCCTCCTCAGCTTTAATAGGTTCTTCTTTCTTTTTTCGTTTCAAATAATCATTATAGGCTGCTATTAATGCATCGTAAAATAATTCTGCAATATAAGTAGCGCCTTTGGGTGAAAAATGTGTGTAATCCGGTGCAGCCAAAGGAGGATCTGAATTTACCCACGATGGCATGGAGTTTTTTCCACCCATGGCATTATACATGTCCCAAAATGCACCACCGGCTTTTAGTGTAGCTTCTTTCAATGCATCTCTCACATTAGGTAATAATGGATACGAAACATAATTTTCGCCTTCCTTATAACTCATGTCTGAGGGGCCAATTACAATAATTGCAATTCCCGGTTTTGCTTTTTTCAGATACATTAATTGCGTGTAAAACCAATTGCCATAACGCACAGCAGCTTCTTCGTCTTTTATGTAAGGCACGGCATTACCACCAAATTGCAGGAGTAATAATTCGGTGTTTAATTCATCCATCATGCGCGCAAAAAGCTGCTGATCTGTTTTTACAAAATCGGTTCCTGAACTCCCGCGCAAGGCAATATTATCCAGCATAACACCTGATGGGCTTGCTAATTCCATTGCATAAAAATCGGGACTTGTTTTGCTTTCAAAAAGTAACTCAAGCGATTCGGGTGTTGAACTGAAATGGTATTCAAATACATTTAACTGCTTATAAGGCAACTCTGTTAATTTTGCAGTAGGTTCATCATTCACTAATAAGGCAATTGAAAGGGAATCGCTTGACGGCCCATAAAACAAGCGCATTCGTGTAAATATTTTTGAGGTTACATAAGCCGATGCAGAGGGTTTTATTTTTACCCAAGCCTGATGACGTTTTCTTTTTCCTGTAGAATCGCGCACGGTAATAAAAGGGGTAAATTTTGAAAAACTCATCATTACTCCATATTTGCTGTGTGGTACTTCTTCATCAACTTTTCCAAAATTGGTATAACGTTTCCAATTGTCTGATGATTGCTGAACAACTGTTGAGCGCGGAAAAATTTCTAAAAGCGACAATAATCCGGGTCCATTTCCACCAAATTTTTGCTGTAACTTATTTCTCAAAAAAGCAGATATTCTGTCGCCTTCTATTTGCGAATCGCCTAAATGCAAAATACGAACTAATTTGTTTTCAGACTTTGCAGATTCTAATTTTTTGAAAAAATTATCGAGTGCACCATTATTATCGGGAGGGAATTGTAAAAACTGTTTGCCGGGTTTTTCTTCTTCATTTACTAATGATTCATTGTCGTTAAGCGAAGAATCTGCTTCAGCTATAATGTTGCTTATATCCACATATTGAGGCTTTTCATCAAAAAAGAATTTTTGAATTTGCGGGAATTTAAGCGTAGTTAAATCCCCCAGCTTAATCCCTTCACTCGGAAAAACAAGCATAATAGCTCCAAGCATAGATAAAACGCTTGCTATAAATAGCAAAATATGGCGAGGCTTTACCACATTACTAATTAAGTAAAGCTTTTTTAGTTGTACTAATTAGACTTGTATTTTTTTAAAACATCGTGTTGTTAATAAACAGCTTTGAACTATAATTGTTAAGTTGCCGAAAATCTTTTTATATCTACATTTTTTGAAATTACGGCTTTCTCAAGCATAAATTCTTTCATAATATATGCAAAATACGGGGCAAGCATTACGCCTTTTGTACCTAATCCATTAAAAATAAATATATTTTTATATTGCGGATGGTTTCCGAGCAAAGGCCTTCTGTCTACTACCGTTGGGCGAATTCCTGCATCATGATGCAATATGGTATAATCGGCTTTTAAAAATTTTTGCATTTTTTCTTCCAGCTCTTTTTTGCCTTTTTCTGTGATTTCAGCTTTGGTTGTGTGCCACTCATAAGTTGCGCCACACTTAAATGTGTTGTCATTTAATGGCAATAAAAAAACGCCTTTATTTAAGGTACAGTTTGGATTAAAATTTTTTACTTTCAGGGTAATCACTTCTCCTTTGGTAGGTATTAATGGCAGTTTTAAAAAATAAGGATTGTAAAGCATTTGATAGCCTTCGCAAAACACAATTCCTTTTGCTGTTATTTCTTTATAACCAACTTGATTTTCTAAAATAAGGATATCTTCATAATTAAATTGTTGTTGCAACAATATTTTTTTTTCTAAAAAAAATTCTTTCGATTTTTCTAATAGCAAAGGCACATCTAACCATCCTGCATTATTTACTTTCCCTAAGCCTTCTTTGCTATCAATTTCATTTATTATAATATCTTCTTCTATTGCTCCCAAATAAACGTTTTCTGCTGATTTTTTTCGCCAGAGATTTTTTTCTTCTTCGTTTACAAATATTTTTTTGATGGGTAATTTGTGCCAGAATTTGGTTTCTAAAATTTCTTCGCAATAGGTATAAAATTTATCGGCTACAGGCAGTAAATCATCTACCATCCAACTTTTAACCATGCGCTTAAACACAACAGGATTGTACAATCCTGCGGCTACTTTAGAAGCACAATGCTGATGATGATTGTCAATAATTACAAAAGGGATATTTTCTTTATACAGGCTCCATGCAAGCGTAGTGCCCGCTAATCCTTGCCCTACAATAATGTATGATGTAGCAATACTCACATTAATCAATGGTAGCTATTACCTTGAGTTCAATTGCAATGGGCGTAGGTAAAGCATTAATTTCAACAGTGGTTCTGCAAGGTAAATTATCTTTAAAATATTCTGCATAAATTTTATTGAACACATGAAAATCGCGTTTCATGTTTACCAAAAATACGGTTACATCAACAATTTTATCCCACGAACTTCCGGAATCTTCCAATACTGCTTTTACATTGGCAAAAACAGAATGCACCTGTGCTTCAAAATCAAAATTAATAAAGTTTCCATTATGGTCTAATTTTAATCCCGGTACTTCAGAGTCGTTAGCATTGCTCTTAGGCACACGCGGGCCAACTCCTGATAAAAACAATAAATTTCCAACTTTGCGTGCATGCGGATAAAGCCCTACAGGCTTTGGTGCTTTTTGAGATTCTATTCTGTCGTTGCTCATAGTTATTTTTAGACTTACAAATATATTACTTTTGTATATTGAACCTATCAAACAAAATCAATCAACTGCTGTTTCAATATCAACTTATAATTTTAAAGTATGGAAATGCAATACAGACGACTTGGAAAATCAGGATTAAAACTTTCATTACTAAGTTATGGATCATGGCTTACTTTCGGCAAACAAATTGGCGTTGAACAATCGGAAGCT
>CALKJP010000088.1 GCA_937995645.1 uncultured Bacteroidia bacterium | reverse complement strand
ACATAATCATAGATACCCGATGTTGAAACATTAATTGCAGTATTGTGTTGATTAGGATTAGTAAATGTAGTTGTTCCCGATCCTGATAATTGCGACCATGTTGAAATACCTATATTAGCTTGGATTCCACCTAAATTGGTTGTTAATCCGCAAATGCTGTCATTTATACCTGCATTTGCTGCATTGGGCATTTCATCAAATGTAAGCAAAACATTATCAGTAGTGCTACATACTCCATTTACAAAAGTCCAGCTTGCAGAATATGTTCCGTATGCAGATGCTGTAACAGATGATGTATTTGAGCTACTGTTTGAGAATATAAGTGCTCCCGGACCGGATATTTGAGACCAGCTTGCTGTGCCTATGTTTGCAGTATTTGCATTTAATGAAATGGTTAAACCACAAATTGCATCGTCCAATCCAGCATCGGCTGTATTAGGCATTTCATCAAATGTAATATCTACATTATCTGTATTGCTACATGCTCCATTGGTAAATGTCCATGATAATGTATAAGTTCCATAAGTACTTGCAGTGGCACTGGAAGTTGCAGAGGAAGCATTGCTGAATGTAATGCTTCCCGGACCACTTACCGTTGACCATGCTCCCGAACCAACATTAGGGGTATTAGCGTTTAAATTAATAGTTAAACCACATACTGCAGCATCATTACCGGCAGCAGCAGGTATTGGCATTTCATCAAAAGTTATACTTACCGTACTTGAAGTGGAACAAGTACCATTATTTATAGTCCACTGTAATATATACGTTCCATAAATTGAAGCAGTAGCAGAGCTTGTTGGGCTATTGATATTCCCAAAAGTTATTGTTCCGGGGCCTGACACCTGCGACCATGTTCCTGTTCCAATGTTAGGCGTATTTCCTGCAAGTGTTGTAGTTAATCCACAAACAGATTGATTAGGCCCGGCATTAGATGAAGCAGGGTTTTGATCTACTGTTACAGTTACAGAAACACAGGTTGTAGTATTACATGTACCCGATGCTCTAACAAAGTAAGTTGTAGTGCTTGTAGGAGAAACAGTAATGCTAGCTCCTGTTCCAATAGCTGTACCTCCGCAGCTACCGCTAAACCACTGCCATTGTGCGCCTGTTCCTAAGCTTCCTCCATTAACTGTTAATGTAGTTGAATTACCAATACATATTGTAGAAGGATTTGCTGTTGCAGAAGTAGGAGCTGTTGATGGAGTATTTACAGTTATTGTTATTGAGGTACAAGTAGTTGTATTACATGTTCCTATTGCCTGTACAAAGTAGGTAGTAGTTGAACCTGGTGTAACAGTTATACTATTGCCAGTTCCAACAGGAGTCCCTCCACAAGAACCACTATACCAATTCCATGTTGCACCTGTACCTAAAGAACCTCCAACAACAGATAAGGTGGTAGAACCTCCACATGTTGGGTTGGTAGTTGCATTTATTGATGTTGCGGCTGTTGAATTAGTATTTACCGTTATGGTAATCGAAGCACATGTTGTATTACCACATGTGCCTTGCGCTCTAACAAAATATGTAGTTGTAGAACCTGGAGTAACAGTAATACTTGTACCTGTTCCAACCGGTGTACCTCCGCAACTTCCGCTAAACCAGTTCCAAGTAGCACCTGTTCCTAATGAACCACCTACAACGGTCAAGGTAGTTGAGCCTCCACAGGTAGGATTAGTAGTTGCTGTTATTGAAGTAGGAGCTGTTGATGGAGTATTCATGGTAATATTTGTACACTGAGCAGCACTTGTACCACAACCATTTGCAGCAGTTACGCATATATTTCCTCCGCTTGTTCCTGATGTAGCCGAAATAGAAGTTGTTCCTTGCCCCGAGTTAATTGTCCAACCTGCTGGTACTGTCCATGTATAGCTTGTGGCTCCACTCACAGCGGCAATAGAATATGTATTAGTAGAATTTGGACACACAGGATTTGAACCTGTAATAGCTCCTGGTGTTGCAGGTGCTGAACCAACTGTAATTGTAAGACATTGGGCAGGACTTGTTCCACAAGCGTTAGATGCTGTTACACATACATTTCCGGTACTTGTACTGGTTGTTACGTTAATTGTAGTTGTTCCTTGACCTGAGTTGATTGTCCAACCTGCCGGTACAGTCCAGTTATATGATGTTGCTCCCGTAACAGCAGAAATTGAATACGTTAAAGTTTGCCCGTTACAAACACTGGTGCTTCCGGTAATTGGCCCAGGCTGTGAAGGGGCTGTATTTATTATTATATTTGTACAAGATGGTGAACTGCTGCCACAAGCATTTGAAGCTGTTACACAAACATTGCCACTTGTTGTTCCTGCTGTAACTGAAATTGATGTAGAACCTTGACCTGAATTTATTGTCCATCCGCTTGGCACTGTCCAATTGTATGAAGTTGCACCGGTAACCGCTCCAACACTGTATGTAGCTGTTTGCCCTGCACATAACGTTGTTGGTCCTGAAACCGCTCCGGGAGTTGCTAACGAGCCGCTTGGAGTACAAGTAACACAGGTTGTAGTTTGATAGTATAAACCGGCACATATCCAGCTCCAACAATCACCAGAAGTACTTATTCCAAATAATGAAGAACTTTGCCCGGTTGTAACTGTTACATTTCTAACATCTAAATTAAAAAAGTTTGGAGTAACCCCTGCTGTTACCCCATTCATTGTAATATTCCACGGAAAACTGGCAGTATTTTGCAAATCACCGGCAACAGTAAATGCGGTTGCATTAATTGTTGGTCCGCAAGCAGTAAAACCGGTTAAAGTATGATTTTGGGAACCTGCATTTACTAAAATAATTCCATCGTGTAGTACCATTGTTCCTTGGTAAGTTGCAGATGGGTCACGATATATGATAACCAATACCGCACCATCTGTATCGCCACAGCTGGTAGATTGAGGAAGTCCACTAATTAGATAGTTACCGTTTCCGGTTATATGCGATGTAACATCTGCTCTAAAATGAACGGTATTAGAACATGACCAACATTTTCCACCGCTAATATTTCCAATAAGAGTTCCAGGGAAATTTTGTGTTACCCCTAATGGATTGGTTAAATTTACAGAACCTACGGTTGAACCTCCTTCTACAATCCAATAAACATAAGCTCTTAAAATATGCCCTTGTGCCGGAACAACACAGGCAGGTATTGAAGAAATGTTTATTGTAGCAGGTTGGCCAACACCCGGCTGCCATGTGGCTCTTTGCGTAAGTTTTACTCCGCCTATTGCATAATTTAATCCACACTGCGTTTGGGTGTATGCATTCGTAAAGCTTCCTACTTTAGGTTGCAACGAGGTGCATGATTTATCAATGCATGTTCCGGGAACAGACTTTTGATTTGTGTTTACCTGATTTAAATTTTGTGCAGAAAGAACGTTTGTAGAAGTTATAGATAAAACAAATAAAATTAAACGGTAAATTATTTTCATATATAGAAGTTTTTTAATTATTTGTCTTCAAAATTAAAAAATTATTTAAAATCTCCAAACCTATTTTACGCTATATTCGTGATAAAAGTTACAAAAAAAGCCCCGGAGTATCCGGGGCTTTAAAATATTTCCTAAAATTCTATTTTTAGTCTGCTTTTTTACCTTCTGTTTTGCTTGCAGGTAATCCTCCTTCATTTACAGAAATTCTGGATTGCCCCGGAGCAGCTTGTACTTCAGCTTTCTTTACATTTTTTGCAGGTTGTAAAGTTTTATTTGCTGGTTCTGCAGGCTGAGCACTTTTTGTTTCTGTAGCCCTGTTAGCAGGCTGTGCAGGCGTTGCCGGTGTTGCACTTCTTGTTTCAGAAGTTTTAGAAGCAGGGGTTGCAGGTGTTGCCGGTGTAGCTCTGTTTTCATGCCCTTTAGAATTTGAAGCTGGAGCAGCCTGAGTTGCCGCCGGTGTTCTACCACCTGTTGGTGCAGGCTTTTCTTCTACGGCTTTTCTTTCCTGTGCAAAACTTGTTTGAGCGCCAATCAAAGCTGCAAAAAGCAAGGTATTCAAAAATAATTTTTTCATAGTATTCTGTTTTAAGTTTAAGGATAATTACATATCTTAAAAATCGTGCCAAAACTATTTTAAAAGTTCAATTGCTTCTTGAACCGGAATTAATTGCTCTTTAAAGAATGCTACTATAAAGGCATCTGCAAAACCGTATTTGGCAGCTAATTCATTTTTATAGGCGTTAGCTTTTTCATAATTTGTAAATGTACCTGCGGTATATCTTGTTAAACCGCTTTCAGTATATTGTTTATCAACATTTGGAATTTGTTTTAACTTTTCAGCTATATCTGCAGGTGGCTCATTTCTAAAAGCTCCAATCTGTACTTTAAAACGTATTTGAGATTTATCAATGCTACTTGTTTCCTTTGTATCATCAATATCTATATTTTCTTTAGGTGCTACGGTGGCTCCTACTGAACTTAAAGGAACACGTTTGCCATTTTTATATGCTACAATAAATGCTCCACTGTAACCTTTAAGCAGCATATCTATTTTATGTTTTGCTGCATCGTTAAAATTGGTAAATGAACCGGTAAGATATTTTGTAAGTCCTTCTTCTGATGTTACAATAATTAAATCATTTATATCAGCAAATACATTTTTAGATATTTTTGCTTTGTAAGCCCCTAATTGTACTCTAAATACAACAACATCTTTAGGATCTTTACTAGTAAAATCCTCTTCATTTCCGGTAATAGGTGCGCTTACACTTTTAGTCTGATTATTTATATTTTGATTTGAGCTAGATATATTTGCTTTGACTTCGTTATTATTTGTTTTTTGATTGTTGTTTACAAGTGCAAAATTATTTTGATTTCCTAAAGTTAGGTTTTGTTCGGTATCCTGTTTAGAAGTTGTTTTTGTATTATTATTAGCAGATGATGCTAATTGTTGAGGAGATGTTTTTGGTGTACTAAATTTACCGTCTTTATATTCTACAACTTTTGCATCGGTTAAGCCTGCCGCTATAAGTTCGTCTCTACGTTTTTCTGCTTGCAATTGAGAAGGGTAATTTCCGGCTGTGTAAACGGTTAAATTATTATCTAATGTGGTTGTTGCAATATCCGGAATACTTAAAAACTTGTTGATTAGCTCGGGAGGGACTCCTGATGTAAATTCGCCTAATTGAACTCTAAAACTGCCTCTTGTAGCGAATAAGGTGCTTCTTTTGCCTTCTTCGGTTTCGGTGGTATTAATAATTTTAGCAAAAACACCGGTTGAATCCATATATCTATCATATTCTAATTGAATAATTGAATCTGTTAGTTCTACGCCACGCATGGTAACAAATACTCCGGCTCTCGTTGGTAATTCATCATCTCTATAATCAGGTACTCCATCTCCATCTTCATCAAGCGGGCAACCGTTCATATCTACTTTAATACCGGGAGGTGTATTGGCGCATTTGTCAATAAAATCATGTACTCCATCGCCATCGCTATCTTCCATATCTTCTGCCAATAAGTCAAAATCAGAAAATTCATCTTCTTTATCAACTTTATCTTTTCTCAACATAAAGTCGTAGGTTAAGGATGCTGAAGTATATAAGAACATATCATTTCGCCCATTTCCTGTTCTTCCGGGTGCGCCATCTTTTGCTACGCCATCCACTAAATCGGTAAATGTATAATAGAGTGTTGTTCCAATTTTAAAATCAACTCTATCAGACAAATGACTTCTAACATGAAAGCCAATGGGAACAGCAAAAGAACGCTCGGTATATTTACCATATCCATCAAAATTAGATTCTCTAATATCTGTTTCGTAAGTATAATCTCTCTGAAGGTATTTTGCAGTTGCGGCATTGGGATCATTTTGTGGTAAATTTCTAATTGAACCGTCTGTCCAATAATAATACATGTTGCCTTGTGCATCGTATAAATCTGTTTTCGACAAAAATTCAAATGTATTAAAGCCAACCGATAATACGGGTTCAACTAATCTATCTTTTTTTAAGATATGATGAAAATTATACCCGAGTGATATGCCGCCTGATCTGATTTCTGATTGAAAATTAAGATTTCTGTCTATACTGCGCTCGTTGGCTCCTAACTTCCCAAATAATACGCCAAAATTGATTTCTAAGTAGGGATTAAATTTTTTACCAAGATATAACTCGTAACCTAATCGGCTAACTAATGCATGGTTATATGTACTTTGCTGAATATCGCCTATAAAAGCAAACATTCCGCTTCCTATACCTAATACTGGGTTTAAAGGTATTTCCTGACGTTCTTTTACTTTAGCCGGTTTAGTTTTATTTTCTACAAGGCTTGTGTCTTCTTGAGCAAATGCAAAAAAAGAAAGAAGTAAAAACGAGATGAACAGGATATAGTTTTTGCGCATTGCTTTAACTAAGAATTTATGTTATTGCACCCAGCGTTGGTTTGTAATCATTAATGCTTCCTGAACTGTAATTCTAATACCGTTATTATAAGCTGTTACAAATGGGCCATTTACACCATGTGTATTTTTTACAAATTCTCTTTGGTCTCTTGCCTCTTTATATTGTGCATAACCTCCTATGGTGTATTTTTTCCAACCATCATGATCTTCAACATATACATAATCGTTAATTCCTTTTGTTGTTTTAAAATAGCCTGCACTAACGGGTGTGTGTCCTGCTGCAATTTGTACTCGATAAATTATACCTGTTTGAGGAGCGGGGATGTTTGTTACAGTGTTTCCTGCACCATTATTAATTTTTGTAGCAGCTTGTCTTCCTGCGTTGTTATTTGCTGCGGTAGTTTGTTGCTGACCTGCACCTGCATTTTGATTATTAATGGCTGCCTGTTTATTTTTAAAGCTATTCATATCAGCTTGATTATTATTTTGTGCTATAGCAGAAGCTCCATCTAAATTAATTTCCTGACGCTCAATGATGGATTTTTTAGTTTCGTCATTTTCAACGTACGAAAATTCACCGTTTAAATAATATAGACCTGTAATACCCGGAGCTACTGTAATTTTATAAGATACTTTTATGGTAGATTCTGCCGGTAATGACATCCATAAAAATTTAGCCTTTTGATCTGCAAAGGAAAAAACACCCTGACTTGCATCTATGTTGGTTGCTGTAAAACCTACAGGTAATGTTTCTTGAAGTTTTGCAAAGCCTGCAATAGCACCTTTTTCTACCGTAATGGTTACAATTATTTCTCTGTTACTTGCCAGATTAGCAGTATTAATTGTTCTGTTGCATTTTATTGAACCACTTGCAAGGGTATTTATTTGAGAACCCTTATCAGTTTTCATTGAAGGTTTTGAAGGGGTTTCATCTTCATCTTCTTCATCCTCATCATTGTTGGATGTATTATTATTGTTTTGTGCTATTGCAGGGGAAGTTTGTGTATTAGTACTTGAAGTTGATGTAGATATAGGAGTGGTTGTTGCAACGGGAGCGTCATCATCATCCTCTTCTTCATCATCGTTATTATTATTAGAAGCTGTCGGAGGTGTGTTAACGGCAATTGGTGCAGATGCTGCAGAAGTTACTTTTATTTTTTTAGCAGGCATATCTGCGTTCTTTTTATCATTATTTTCAAGATAAGAGAAAATACCATTAAATGTAAAATCGCCTGATACATTATTAGCTACTTTTACTACGTATGAAATTTTAAATTCTGCATCGGCAGGTAAAGACATCCAAATAAATTTTACTTTTTGTTCACTAAAAGAAAATGAACCGCCTTTAGCATCGCCATTACTTGCTGTGAATCCTGCAGGCAAATCTTGCTGAAATTTTGCAAAACCTGCAATTGTTCCCTTACTAATGGTTATTTCAACTCTAAACTCTTCTCCGGCTTTTACAGTTTCCGGTGATTTTTGATTAATGCTGACTGTGTTGCTTACTAATGCCTGATAAATTAATAATATAAACAAATTTAATAGCAGAACAATGTTTCTAAGCATAGTATGATATTGGTTTAGTTAGTCCCTTTAAAGTTTTATTCTCAATATTATTGTTCGAAGAAGAAATCTATAAGTTTATGTAATTTTTCAACCGTAAATGTTGATTCTCCTTCAAAGAACATGTCAATATTTTTTGCAATTTCTTCCGGTGAAATATATCCATCGCCATTTAAGTCGGCTGCACGAAATTCTGCAGGTAATTTTGAGCTTCCACCTGTATTATTACCTGATGATGTCATACGTTTTTGTTGTTGCTGTTCACCAATTTTCATTAATGTAGCTAAGCTTGGATTTTCTTTAAATACATTTTCACGCAAAGTTGATAGCTCTTCTTTAGCCATCATTTCTTGTAATTTTGTTTCAGTTAATGCTACTCCGTCTGCATCAACTGCAGCACCTTTAAGGGTATTAGGTTCTTTATCTAAATAATCCGGAACGCCATCGCCATCGGTATCTAAAGGGCAGCCGTTTTTATCAACTTTAACGCCTTTAGGGGTATTTTGGCACAAATCGTCAATGTCTTTAACACCATCGCCATCAGAGTCCATTTTTTCAAGATCGGAAAATTTAACGTCTTTGTATATTGCTTCTTTTTGTTTGCGTGCTTTATTGGCACCTAACTGATAGTGTAGTGAAACATTGGTATATAAATAGCTATCGTTACTTCCATCAGATTTCAAATTGTCTAAATAATCTGTTTGGGTTAAACAATATGTTCCGGAAATTTTAACATTTAAACTGGGCGATAATCTAAAATCCAAGCCAGCTGTAATTGGGATTGCAATGGTATTACGTGGGTAATTGGTGGTAGAGTCTGTTAATTTGGTTTCGTATTTATAATCGCGCGAAATTGGTGTTGCAATCAAATACGTAGAATCAGATTCGGGTAAATTCATTATACTACCATTTGACCAGATGTAATAATCGTTTCCATTTCTGTCTTTATAATCACCTCTGGGATCAAACATCATATATCCTGCTCCAAGTGAGAGAAAAGGAGTAAATAATGATTTTCGATTGATTAATTTATCGTTATCTAAATGTATTACTAAATCTAACCCGAATTGAGTAATGGGGCTTTCAAAGTTTATTAATTTATTATTTTGAAACTGGCTATGTGCTACTTTTCCCATTAATCCGGTAAATTGTAAACCAATGAAATTTCCGAAGCGTTGTTCAACTGCTATATGATATCCTGGTCGAATATGGGTTAGAGTTCCTACATTATATGTTTTTTGCATTTCTCCGAAGTATGATAATACTCCTACTCCGGCTCCTATTGTTGGGAGTTTGCTTACATATTCTTCTTCGTCAAACTGTGCAAATGAATTTATAGTTAATACACAAATTAACATTGTGGTAACAAAATAATTTTTCAGCATATTTTTATTATGTTAACTTTTAACAAGTTCTAAAAGTAAAACAAAATTTTATTTTAGAAAACTTTTTTAAAAATTTATTAACAATTTAAGCATCAAATTTTATAACTAAAAACTTAAAAATAATTATAATAAATTGATTTTTAAACACATAAAAAATATGATATAATGAACCGCATGTTAATTATTTTGTTAAAATTTTTTTTTGACCATTAAAAATTAGGTTTAAGGAGATATTTATTATAAAATTCAACGATAACTTTTACGGCTTCATCGGAATTATCAACCACTTTAAAGAGAAACATGTCGTTAGGGCTAATAAATTTTCCGTTTTCTAAAAGTGTTTTTTGTATCCATTCTACAAGGCCTGACCAATAATCTTTTCCAACCAAAATTATGGGGAATGCTCCAATTTTTTTTGTTTGAATTAACGTTAAAGCTTCAAATAATTCATCAAGCGTACCAAAGCCTCCGGGTAAAACTACAAAGCCTTGAGCGTATTTGATAAACATAACTTTTCGCACAAAAAAGTAATCGAAGTTTAGGAATTTATCGGAATCAATATATTCGTTTCCTTTTTGCTCAAAGGGTAATTCTATATTTAATCCTACTGATTTTCCCTTTCCGCGCTTAGCGCCTTTGTTAGCTGCTTCCATTATTCCCGGTCCGCCTCCGGTAATTATTCCATATCCTTCTTGTGTAAGTTTATAGGCTATTTCTTCAGCCATGATATAGTATGGATTATCCGGTTTTGTTCTGGCAGAACCAAATATGGAAACGCAAGGGCCAATTTTAGTAAGCTTTTCGAAGCCTTCAACAAATTCGGCCATAATTTTGAATAATTGCCAGGAGTTGGCTCCTTTTATTTCACTCCAGTCTTTGTCGGCAAATGCTTTTCTGATTTTTTCTTCGCTCATTTTTTATTGTTTAAACATCAATTATAATTCTTCTTTCAAATATTTTCCGGTAATGCTTAACGGATTAGCGGCTATTTCTTCGGGTGTCCCCTTGCATACAATCTCTCCTCCTCTGTGGCCGCTTTCGGGGCCAATGTCTATTACATAATCTGCCATTTTTATAATATCCATATTATGTTCAATTACTAATACGGTATTTCCATTATCAACAAGTTTATTGAGCACTTCCAATAAAATACGTATATCTTCAAAATGTAAACCAGTTGTTGGTTCATCTAATATATAAATAGTATTTCCTGTATCGCGTTTTGATAATTCGGTAGCTAATTTTACGCGCTGGGCTTCTCCACCCGAAAGTGTTGTAGATTGTTGCCCAAGAGTAATGTAACCTAAGCCTACGTCTTGTAGTGTTTTTATTTTAGAAATAATGGCGGGTATATTTGCAAAAAAATCAACTGCATAATCGATGGTCATATCCAGCACATCGCTTATAGATTTTCCTTTGTAGCGCACTTCGAGAGTTTCACGGTTGTAGCGTTTGCCATTACAGGTTTCGCAATGAACATATACATCGGGTAAAAAATTCATTTCGATGGTGCGTAAGCCTGCTCCCTGACAAGTTTCGCAGCGTCCTCCTTTAACGTTAAAGGAAAATCGTCCGGGTTTGTATCCACGAATTTGGGCTTCGGGCAACATACTAAATAAATTTCGTATTTCGGAAAATACGCCTGTATATGTTGCCGGATTTGAGCGTGGTGTACGCCCAATGGGTGATTGGTTTATTTCAATAACTTTATCTAAATTTTCTAATCCTTTTATTGATTTATAGGGCAAAGGTTTTTTTACACTGTTATAAAAATGTTTATTTAAAATCGGGTAAAGAGTTTCATTAATCAAGGATGATTTGCCGCTTCCTGAAACGCCTGTAACACAAATAAATTTACCAAGTGGAAAATCAACATCTATATTTTTTAAATTATGTCCGCTGGCTCCTTGAAGGGTGAGAAATTTTCCATTCCCTGCTCTTCGTTTTGCAGGAGTTTTTATCTGCATTTCTCCATTGAGGTATTTTGCGGTAATGGAATTCGATTTTAAAATTTCTTTGGGTGTTCCTTGTGCCACAATTTCACCGCCATGAATACCGGCTTTTGGGCCTATATCAATTATATAGTCAGCGGACAAAATCATTTCTTTATCGTGCTCTACTACAAATACCGAATTGCCAATATCGCGTAACTGTTTTAAGGCTTCAATTAGTTTATGGTTATCGCGTTGGTGCAAGCCTATACTTGGTTCGTCTAAGATATATAGTACCCCTACTAATTGCGATCCTATTTGTGTAGCAAGTCGGATACGCTGTGCTTCGCCACCGGAAAGGCTTTTGGAGCTTCTATTTAAGGAAAGATAATCTAAGCCAACTTCTAATAAAAATCCTAAGCGACTGCGAATTTCTTTTAATATTTCTTTGGCGATGAGTTTTTGTTTTTCATCTAAGCGAGCTTCGATATTTACAAAGAAATTGTGTAATGATGCAATATCTAAGTTTGCCAGCTCGGCAATATTTTTATCATTAATTTTAAAATATAAAGCTTCTTTTTTTAATCGTGTTCCATTGCATTTTGGGCATGGAACGTTATTCATAAATTCTGCTACCCATCGAGCAATGGCTGGCGAAGGATTTTCTTCGTTTTGTCGTTCTAAAAAATTTGCAATTCCCTCAAAAGTAAAACTATTGGTATGCGTGCTGTAGCTGGTTTCAGATTTAATATAAAATGTTTCTTCAGAGCCATACAATATTAAATCAATTACCTGTTCAGGGATATTTTTGATAGGGTCGTTGAGTGAGAAATTATAATGCTGTGCAATTATTTCCAACTGTTTAAAAATCCAGTTGTTTTTGTATTCGCCAATAGGCACTATTCCGCCTTGTTTTATGGAGCGTTTATTATCAGGAATAATTTTATGAATATCAATTTCTGCAATTTCACCCAAACCGTTGCATTTTTCGCAGGCACCGTAAGGAGAGTTAAATGAAAATAAATTGGGCGCAGGTTCGTTGTATGAAATTCCCGTAGTCGGGCACATTAAAAAACGGCTGTAATGACGCGCCTTATCGCTATTATGTTCTAAAATTATTATAGAGCCTTTGCCTAGTTTCATGGCTGTTTTTAATGATTGGCGAATGCGTTGTGAGTTGGCTTCATTAACTTCAATTCGGTCAATCACAATTTCAATGTCGTGTACTTTGTATCGGTCAACTTGCATTTTGGCAACCACATCTTTTATCTCGCCATTTATTCTAACTTTTACAAATCCTTGTTTTCTTATTTGTTCAAAAAGTTCGCGGTAATGACCTTTTCGTCCTTTCACAACAGGTGCAAGGAGATTTATTTTTTTATCATGGTAATTTTTTAAAATTAATTCGATGATTTCGTTATCAGAATAACGTACCATTTTTTCGCCGGTTTCGTAGGAATATGCAGTGCCAACACGTGCAAATAATAGGCGTAAAAAATCGTAAAGTTCTGTAACGGTTCCTACAGTGGAGCGTGGATTTTTATTTACCGTTTTTTGTTCTATGGAAATTACGGGGCTTAATCCGGTTATTTTATCTACATCCGGACGTTCTAATTCTCCTAAAAACTGGCGTGCGTAAGCTGAAAATGTTTCAATGTAGCGTCTTTGTCCTTCAGCATAAATTGTGTCGAACGCCAATGATGATTTACCACTTCCGCTTAAGCCGGTAAATACTACCAGTTTGTTGCGAGGAATTACAACATCAATATTTTTTAAATTATGAACTCTTGCTCCTACTACTTCTAATTCGTCAACTTCAGAAAATGGAATATTATCTGTTTTTTGTTTTGTCTTTGCCATTTGTTTTTTGTGTACTGTCTTTTTGTATTTCAACAACAGTATCTTTTGATATGTTTTTTTTGTCTGCAAATTTACCAACAGTTTCTAACTCAGCAGCAAATAATTGATAGTAATTTTCCTGCCCTTTAATGGGTAGTTTTATAGTATATTCTTTTTTATCGGGATTAGGGAGTTTGTTTTGCAGTATCCAAGGGTTTAATAATTTTACTAAATGATAATCAACGTGTAATTGCTGAGTAAATTTTTGTAAATCGGTAATGGTTGAATCTATCTGAATGTTCTTTGTTTGCAATCCTTTTGCTTTTTCAAATTTATTTTTATATCCATAATTTTCAGGATGTGTAATAATTTCTTTAATAGCTAGGATTTTAAAAATGTAACGGGCAGTTTCTGAATTTAGATATAAGTTATAATAATCGTTATAGCCTTGCTTTTCAATTTGCTTTGAAATTCCACCTATTCCTCTGTTATAAGCTGCGGCAACAAGTGTCCAGCTTCCTAATTCTTTATAGGCATCATTTAAAAATTTACAAGCTGCAATGGTTGATTTTTCAACATTAAAACGTTCATCAATGTATTCATTTACTTCTAACCCGTATTTAAGAGCGGTGCTTTCAACAAATTGCCAGAAACCTGCAGCACCTTTAGGAGAAACGGTGTTGGTAAAACCGCTCTCTACCATTGCCACATATTTAAAATCGTCAGGGATATTATGTGCTTTTAAAACAGGCTCTATAAGCGGGAACCAACGCATAGCTCGTTTAATGTGATAGGTGCTTTTGGATGTCCAGAATGAACTGCGTACAAATTCTTTATCAATTTTTTCGCGTACTGCAAAATCTTCTATAGGTACGGGTTCTCCTGCAAAATTTAAGCCGGGAGGAATATTTAATTTAAATTCTTTATAATTATCGCCAATATATTTTTCTTGTATTTTTTTTGAATCAGCGTCAATTATGGTATTAAACAGCTTAATGATGGCAATTACAAATAGCAGAATAAAAATTGCAATTATGTGCTTTTTCCAATTAAGAACTCTATACCACCAATTTCTGAAATTCATACTTTCCCGCTTACGATAACTCTAGAATAAATTTAATAAAAAAGCTTTATTTATTCAGCTTTTTGAATGTTTAATTTTGGTAGTTAAATATAGCGAGAAGAATACAATTAATATGTATATACCAAAAATAGCGCTATAGAAGTGTTCCCAAAATTTCAAATATTGAATAATTACTAAAATTAATACTGTTGAAATTGCGCTTAAAAATAAAAAAAGCATTGCCACTTGGCTATCGCTTAATCCTAAATATGATAAGTGATGTGTAGTATGATCTTTCCCTCCAACAAAGGGTGATTGCTTTCGCAAAATCCTGTTTATAACAACTGTTGAAGTATCTGTAATAGGTAGTATAAATGCAAGAATAGTAATTACAATTTGCTTACTGGGCATATTTGGAATCCATGGTTGCTGATTATTCCAAAAAAACATGATACCTAAAATTCCAAGAATTATACCTAAGAGCTGACTTCCGGTATCTCCCATATACATTTTTGATGGATGCCAGTTGTAAAACAAAAATCCTGTTAATGCTGCCAGCAAACCAACTATCATAAAGGAATAAACGCTTGTAATATTGCCGTTTAAATAAATAATAATAAATGCACTGCTTAATATTCCTATACTAACAACCGATGTTATGGCATCCATGTTATCAAGCATGTTTATTGAATTCATTATGCCTACAATCCAAAAAATAGTTAGTGTGTAGTTTACGAATTGATTTTCGAAAATTTGTATATGGGTTCCTGAAAATATTAAAATAACAGCACATAAAATTTGCACAAATAACTTTAATAGAGGGCGTGTATTGTAGGCATCATCAGCTAATCCCATAATAAAAGCCAAGGCAATAGCTCCTATTTGTCCAACAAATGAAATATTCATTAAGGAAGTTTGAGTATCAAAAAGTATAGAATAAACCGATAAGGATAATAAGAAAACTATAAAAAAGGTGATTCCTCCCAATGAAGGTTTTGTTGTAGAGCTCCATCTTATTAGAGCAGTATTATCTATATTTCTTATACCTAAATTAGATGAAAATTTTAGTAAAATGACGTTTATAAGAAACGAAAAAATAACTGCTGAGATAAAAAATGCAGCATAAGTAAAAAATATATATGCGTTTGAATACATTTATTTTTTATTCAATCCTCAAAATCAAAAATAAAGTATTTAAATGCTTAAAACAAACTATTTTGTTCAGAAAAAGGTTTTGCTAAGCTATCTTTTTCAGATATGAGGGGATTAGAAATTCCCCAATTGATATTTAAATACTTATCATTCCACAATATGCAATTTTCAGATGCTTTATTATAAAAATTAGTGCATTTATAGAAAAAAATAGTATTGTCTTCTAAGGTTAAAAAACCATGAGCAAATCCTTCAGGAATGTATAGCATGGTTTTATTCTGTTCATTTAATTCGAGTGAAAAGTGTTTTCCAAATGTTTTAGATTTTTTTCTAATATCAACTACAACATCTAAAACTGCACCTTTTATAACTCGTACTAATTTTCCTTGTGCATAAGGAGGATTTTGAAAATGCAATCCTCTTAAAACACCTTTATGAGATAAGGATTGATTATCTTGTACAAACTTTACATCTAATCCATTTTTTTTAAAATCATTTTCATTGTAGGATTCAAAAAAATAACCACGCTCGTCTTGAAAACATTTGGGCTGTATTATAAATAAGCCTTCAAAATTTGTTGAAATAATTTGCATAAAAATTTTACTCTCCGAAAATTCGCTCTTTTAATGTTTTTTTCTTTTTGCGTTCCATATCGTTATAATAATCGCTTGAGTATCCATAGCCATAGCCATAGCCATAGCCATAATTGTATCCATAAGCAGAGCGATCTATATCTACACCATTTAAAATAACTGAAAGGTGCTTAACTTTATTTTCGTTAATTAATCTATCCAAATTGTGAATAAAATTTTTCTTTGAATAATCAGCTCGGAATACATAAATAGGATAATCTGCTTTTTGAATAATGCTAATACCATCGGTAACTAAACCTACCGGAGGATTATCTACTATCACAAAATCGTATTTTGTTTTTAACTCATCTAATACTTGTTCCATTCGATCACTAATAATTAACTCCGATGGATTAGGAGGAATTGGCCCTGCTGTTATAAAATCCAGATTATCCATTACACTGTGCTGAATACAATTTTCAATACTGTCTTTTTCAATTAAAATAGTACTCATTCCTTTTATATTCTGCACACCAAAGCCAAGATGTATTTTTGGCTTGCGCATATCTAAATCTAATATTATAACTTTTTTTCCGGAATAGGCAATAATTCCTGCAATATTTATTGCAATAAAGGTTTTGCCTTCGCCTGAAATAGTTGATGAAATGGCCACCAATTTAGCTCCCGGTTTATTAGAAATAAATTGCATATTTGAACGAATCGTTCTAAACGATTCTGCAATAATTGATTTGGGATTTTTATTCACTACCAATTGAGAAACCGGAATATCGTTTTTATACTTTGGAATGATTCCTAATACGCTCACAGAAGCATTGGTGTGTTTAACAATTTCATTTAAAGATGAAATGGTATTGTGCATTAAATAGCGAACAATAATTAATAATAAACCAATTAAAATTGCTGTAAGCAGTGCCGCTGCATAAATAAGTTTTTTTTGTGGAGCAACAGGGCTTTGAGAAGGGAAGCCTCTTTCAAGTACAACATTTTGAGGAACAAAACTTGCTTTTAAAATCGAAAATTCTGTTCGCTTTTCCATTAAAAGTGTGTAAAACTTTTCATTAATAGAAAAATGGCGAAGTAAACGTGCAAATTCAACTTCTTTGCTTGGTGCATTAGCAAAAGTTGCCTCAATGCTTTGTGCTTTTTGAATTAAGCCTTTCTTTTTATTTGATACGGCTGCACTAACATTGGCAATACTTTCGAGTAAAAGTTTTTTCTGAATTTCTATTTTATAATCTAAGGCTTTTATCTGCGGGCTTGATTTGGTTGCATCAAAATAATAGGTTTCTTTTTGCATCAATAAATCTTGCAATTGCTTAACCATTGTACTTAAATTTTCTTCAAACTTTGTACCGGTTAACAATGGAATTATATTATATACATCTATTTCTTTTTCTGATTTACGAATAGATTTTTCAATTTCTTGTAAAACTCTTTCTTCCAGTTCTACATTCATTATTTCATTTTCAATAATGGAAAGACGCTCAATGTTGGTAGTAATAATATCTTTATCGTTTGTAAGTTTATTTTCGGTTTTAAATGACTGTATAGATGTTTCAGAATCTTTTAACTTCTCGTAAACAAACGAAAGCTGTTCATCAATAAAAGCAAGTACATTTTTAGCACTTTCGCTTTTTCGTTCTACATCATAATTAATGTATTCTTCAGCAATGCCATTTACAATATCGGCTGCTTTTAAAGCATTAAAATCTTTAAATACTATCTGAACTGTTTTAGCAGCGCTGTTCAACAGTTTTACTTCCAGATTTTTTACATATAGGTTAGCTAAACTTTCAACACTATTAATTTTAAAAAACTGTGCATTTTGTTTTACTGCATTTTGTTGTTGTGCAATGGAGTTAAAATCGGATACTGTAATAATAATGTTAAAATGCGGTGCTATTAAACTTTTTCCTGATTCACCCTTTAACGAATATTCTTTACCTGCAAATTTGTATTCAAGTGTAAATTGTTTTTCGTTTTCAAACTCTACAAATACGGGTATATTAACAAAGGATGAATCAAACGAAATTAATTCAACCTGATAAGGAGACGATTTATACAATTCATATTGCAAAACTGTACCCTGATTATAATATGCAACCTGTAGCGGCAATTTTGAAATTACCTTTTTCAATATAACTTTTGAACGAAGTAGTTCAATTTCACCCGATATATCTTGCATTTCCTGAAGTTTATCCAACTCAAGTACTTTGCTTACATTGTTTTCAAGTTTTATTTGAATTATGGTATTTGATTCATATATAGGCGGGGTATATCTTATATATACAAATGCAACAGCTATAGCTATAAAAATAAAAAGTATTACCCAGAAAATATTTTTTCGGGCAATAAATAAAAACAAGCCGAGCTCAAACTCCTGACTAAAGTTTGTTAGCCTTTCTTTATAACGCTCAAAGTTTTCGTTTTTATTAGAAAATTCGTCTGCTAACATGTATTAAAATACCTTTGAAAACCTGTAAACAATTAGGGCGCTGGTTAAAATACTAAGAATAGATGCTACATCGCGTAATACTTCTCGTGATACTCTTGTAAATTTGGTTGGCTCAACATAAATTATATCGTTTGCTTGAAGTATAAGGTCTGCTTGTTTAATTCCATCAATTGTTGATAAATCAATAAGGTAAACTTGTGGTTCAGGCAAGTTTCTTCGAATAATTTTAATTCTTTTAGCTTTCCCTATTTCAGAAATTCCACCGGCTAAGGCTAAGGCTTCGATAAGGGTAGTATTATTATTTTCAAGTTTAATAACCTTTGCATCGCCTGGCGAACCGGGGAAAACTATTACACGCTTGTTGGCTACAGAAAGTAACACAAAGGGTTTAATATAATATTCTGAATACAATTTTTCTAATTCCATTTCTGCTTCACGTAATGTCATACCGGATAATTTTACACGACCAATTGTTGGCAGCTTTACTAAGCCATCTTGTTCTACCAAATACGGAATGCCTTGTTGAATGGTATTCATCGATCTTCCATCTCCAGCACCGGATATTATGTCAATCATCTTAAATCCATCATTGGAATATATTCTAAATTCAATTATATCATTGGGAGAGATTCTATATTGTGGGTTATCTTCTTTTGGGATTTCTGCATACTTGTAATTTTTATTCGTTCGTAGCATGATGCTTGAATTATAACTACAAGCACTAAATAAAACCGACAAAATAAATATTGAGAATAGATTTTTTTTCATAAAACAATATAATCAGCAAATTTAACAGACTGATATAAGGAACAAAAATAAGAAAATTGCTGAATTATACGCTTATTTGACTTTTTGAGCGAGTAATTGATGATACAATTGTGACATATCCTTTACCAATCGCTTATAATGGAATTGTTCAAAAACAAAACTTTTTCCTTTTTTGCTCATTTTGTTTCGTAATTCTTTACTTTCTACCAGCGCCAGTAAATTGCGCGCAAAATGGGCTTTATCTTCTTTATCGCAAAGCAATGCTGTTTCTCCTTGTATTACTACATTTTCTATTCCTCCAACAGCTGTACTTACAATAGGTTTTGATGATGCCTGTGCCTCAATTAAACTTACCGGAGTTCCTTCGTTTAATGATGATAATGCAATAATATCTGCTCCTGCATTAACCCAATCAATATTTTTTATCCATGATGTAAATGTTAATGTTGCTTTTTCTTTACTTTTTAATGCATCTACATAATCTATTTGAAGCTCCGTAGCTTTATTTTCTATATTTTTTCGCTCTTCACCATCGCCAACTATAAATGCTCTTATTTTTTGAGTTGTTTTTTCTTTTACTTCTTTTAATGCTTCTAAAAAAAGGGTGTGATTTTTTATGGGAACTAATCTGCCTATAATTGCTATTACTACTTCATCTTCATCAACATTATAGTGTGCACGAAACGATTTTCTTTTTTCTTCTGAATTTTCAGAAAATTTTTCTAATTCAAATCCCAATGGGATAACTCTAATTTTTTCCGGTGAGCAGATATGATGTATTTGCGATAATTCATATTTCTGTTTTTCACTAATTGCAATAATAGCATCGCTTTTAGTAGCTGCATATCGCTCTAAAATTTTATAAAATCCTGATGTTACGCTATTGAAATACGAATGAAAAACATGGCCATGAAAGGTATGAATTATAACAGGAACATTTAATTGATATGCTGCCAAACGACCTATAAAACCGGATTTTGCTGCATGTGTATGTACAATATCGGGTTTAAATTCTTTGATGATGGATTTTATTTTTTGATAGGCATGTAAATCCTGTATAGGATTAATTGGCCGTTT
>CALKJP010000087.1 GCA_937995645.1 uncultured Bacteroidia bacterium | reverse complement strand
ACCATGTTTTGGGAAATTATGAAACCAAACGGAGGCGGCGAACCAACGGGCGATTTAGCTGCTGCTATCAATACAGCCTTTGGTTCGTTTACAACTTTTAAAGATGAGTTTAATAAAGCTGCTGCTACACGTTTTGGATCAGGTTGGGCATGGTTAATTGTACATGATGGAAAATTGGTTGTATGTTCAACCCCAAACCAAGATAATCCTTTAATGGATATTGCCGATGTAAAAGGAACCCCAATTTTAGGATTAGATGTATGGGAGCATGCATATTATTTACACTATCAAAACAGAAGACCGGATTATATTGCAGCTTTCTGGAATGTTATTAACTGGGCTGAGGTTGAAAAAAGATTTAAGTTAGCTAAATAAATAATGCGAATCTTTTTTTTAGCAATAATTTTAGTAACTCTTTTTATTCCCCAAAAATCGTCAGCTATTTTATTTGCTGACGATTTTTTATTGCATACAAACACTTTTCAATGTTCAAACATTGATTCCGCTTCTTTTTTTCAGCTTCTTGCACAATCAAATATTTCTTCTTATAAAGTTAAATGGGCGCAGAAATTCTGGTATAAAAGCAAAGAAAATCCTCGAATATATGCTTTTTGTATAGCGGTTTTGTTAGGCCCCTTTGGTGCTCACAGAATTTATTTAGGTACACGACATATGGTTCCGGTTGCTTATGTATTAACGCTTGGAGGGGGTTTAGGTATAGTACCGGCTATTGATGCTGTTTTAATTTTGATAACAAAAAACCTTGAGCCGTATCAAAACAACCCAAGATTTTTTATGTGGACATCAAAGGATGATGAGTAATAATTCTTTTATTCTACCGTAACCGATTTAGCCAAATTTCTTGGTTGATCTACATTACACCCTCTCATTACGGCAATATGATATGAGAGTAATTGGAGAGGTATAACAGATATTAGCGGCACCAATATTTCATCAGTTTCAGGTATTTCTATTACATGGTCGGCCATTTCTTTTACAACAGTATCGCCTTCGGTAACAATAGCAATTATCTTGCCTTTTCTAGCTTTTACTTCCTGTATATTACTAACTACTTTTTCGTATGAAGCGCCTCGTGTAGCAATTACTACTACCGGCATTTCTTCGTCAATTAATGCAATTGGTCCATGTTTCATTTCTGCAGCAGGATAGCCTTCTGCATGTATATACGAAATTTCTTTTAATTTAAGTGCTCCTTCTAAAGCAACAGGAAAACTGTACCCTCTTCCCAAATATAAAAAGTTGCGTGAGTTGACAAACTTTTCGGAGAGCTTTTTAATAGCATCATTAGTTTTTAAAACCTTTTCAACTTTTGCAGGAATAGCTTCTAATTCACTAATTAAGCGATGAAATTTTGAAGTTGAGATAGTGCCTTTTCTGTATGCAATACGAAGTGCCATTAATGTTAAAACAGTTACTTGTGCAGTAAATGCTTTGGTAGATGCTACACCAATTTCCGGACCTGCGTGCGTATAAGAGCCTGCGTGCGTTGCACGTGCAATGGAAGATCCCACCACATTACAAATTCCAATTATAGTAGCTCCTTTTGATTTTGCTAATTCTATTGCTGCTAAAGTGTCTGCTGTTTCACCGGATTGTGAAATGGCAATTACTACATCATCTTCATAAACAATGGGGTTGCGGTACCTGAATTCTGATGCATATTCAACTTCAACCGGGATACGTGCTAAATCTTCAAACAAATATTCACCTACCAGTCCGGCATGCCAGGAAGTACCGCAGGCAACAAAAATAATGCGTTTGGCATTTAAAAATTTTTGTTCGTATTCAGTAATTCCGCCAAGATTTACTATGCCTTTTTCAGAACTCAAACGACCTCGCATACTGTCTTTTATTGAGCGAGGCTGTTCATAAATTTCTTTCAGCATAAAATGATCGTAGCCTCCTTTTTCTATGGCTTCAAGTTGTAATTCAAGTTCCTGTATGTATGGAGTTTTCTTTTTGTTTTTTATGGTTTTAAGCTTAAGCCCACCTTTGCGACTAATGTCGGCTATTTCTTCATCTTCAAGATATACCACATTCTTAGTGTATTCTACAATTGGCGTTGCATCTGAAGCAATAAAAAATTCTTCTTCGCCAATACCAATTACCAGAGGGCTTCCTTTTTTTGCGGCGATTAATCTGTCTTTATTTTCTTTATCTAAAATAACGATGGCATATGCCCCTACTACTTCATTAAGTGCTAATCTAACAGCTTCAAACAAATCAAGTGTTTCGTTTTTCTTAATATCTTCAATTAAATGTATTAAAACTTCTGTATCGGTTTCACTTAAAAAATGATGGCCTCTTTTGATTAGTTCAGCTTTTAAAGGAGCGTAATTTTCTATAATACCATTGTGAATTATGACCAGATTTTTAGATTCTGAATAATGTGGATGTGCGTTTATATCATTGGGAGCACCGTGTGTTGCCCAACGGGTATGACCAATTCCAATAGTTCCGTCAATATTTTTTCCTGATACAAAATTTTCCAAATCGGCAACTTTCCCTTTGCATTTATAAACTTTCAGTTCGTTTCCAAGCAATGCTATTCCTGCGCTGTCGTAACCTCTGTATTCAAGGCGGTGTAAGCCTTTTATAATTATAGGATAAGCTTCACGCTTTCCTATGTATCCTACAATCCCACACATATTGTTAAAGTTTGGTGTATGTTAAAATTAGTTTTATATGTTTTGGATGCTCTTTATCGCAGCCATGTAATACTGTGCGGTTGGCATTTACCGCTCCGCCTGATGGTAAAATAAATAGTCCGTAATCTTCAGCTACCTGTCCGTTTATTAAACGCTGCATATGGCGTGTAATATTAAAGCGATATTCTTTTGTGGTAGTATTATAATTTCCTCCAAAATAATTTTCACCCTCTAATTGATCTATAATTATTGCGTTAGTGCCATCTTCTCTTGCTGCTGCCAATGTTAAGCGATTATGCGGACTATATTGATTTGTTTCGGTACCTTCTTCATTAACCGATAATACTAATTGCGCCTGATTGATAATTACATTTCCATTTGCTGCAATATTTTTAAAATAAGGGAAATAGATTTTTGTTTTAACGCCTCCCATTGATTGTACATATACTTTTTGATTACCAATGGTGGTGTCGTTTAAAGCTGCTGTAATTGGGCTATTGCTTACAAAGTTATAATCCTGTTTAAACATATTAAAACGAGCACTTAATTCATTTATTACAAAATCCTGACTGCTGCTTATGTTGGTTGATGTATTGGTATAATACAATGTTAATTTAGAAATATTTGATAAGAGTTGAAAATAAAAGATACCACCCTTGCCTAAAACATGCACATTATCGGGTTTTATATATAATCCTTTAAAAAATGAAGTGAACGCTTGATTATTACTCATGTCAGACGTTCCGGAAGCATTAATGAATTTTTGGGCAAATGAATTTTTAAGTTTAATCCGTAGATGAGGATCACGGTTTAATCCATCTACAAATATAGAATCGCTTGTATTGGGAACATGATTGTATATAGCTCCTACTTCAATTGGATTATATGTTATGGTATCGTTTGAGTAATATACATTTGAATTTAATAAGTTTTCTGTAAGTTCATAAACTTTAAAGGTTTGCGGATCGGTATTGCCGTAATAGCCTTGATAACGAAGGCTTAAAATCATTGAATCTACTTGAAGCTCTGATGGATTGCCAAAATCAAGATTTGGAACAGGTAATAAAAATTGTGTGCAAAACGATGCCTCCGCAACACCAAATATTGGATCGGCATAGCTGCCTAATAAATTATAAAAGGTTTCGTCTGTTCTTATTCTGTTTTCGTTTAAGGTATAGCTTACAACGGTAAGTGTGTCGGTATAAATAAGGCCTAGTTTATCGCTTGATGGCTGAACTTCTAAGCCCGGAATGTTTTTTTCTTTGCAGCCAAAACTAATAACAGCAAAAAAGACAGCGGGCAATATAGCCCGCATCCCTTTAATAAAATATGTATTGATGATTTTCAATTATTTAATTAAACTAAAACAGGTTCGTTTTCTAACACTTCTGCATAAAAATTAGCGTATACATCTATATAAGTGTCATTATTGTGATAACCTAAAACCGGCTTTCCTGATTTTTTAGCATATTTAAGCACTTCAGGTACCATTTCTTCATCGCCCATAATTATACCATCAGAATAATCAATGGCTAATTTATTTAGGTTTAAGAAAGTTGGATTTTCTGCTACCTTTAAATCGGCAATGGTTAAGCCTTCCATACTTGCTTTTTTGATATATTGTTTTCTTAATGCTCCGCTAAACTCATTATTGTATGCAGAAAACACTACGCGAGAATTGGCAAATAAGGGATCTTCTTTATATGCTTTTTTAATTAATGCGGGAACTAATGAGGTAAACCATCCGTGGCAATGTATAATATCGGGTGCCCAACCTAATTTTTTAACTGTTTCTAATACTCCGCGAGCAAAGAAAATTGAACGCTCATCATTATCCTCAAACAATTCGCCTTTTTTATCGTGAAATGTAAGTTTACGTTGGAAGTATTCTTCATTATCAATAAAATAAACCTGCATTCGGGCGGATTGAATAGATGCTACTTTAATTATTAATGGATGATCGGTGTCATCAATAATCATATTCATTCCCGAAAGGCGAATAACTTCGTGCAATTGGTTTCTACGCTCATTAATACAGCCGAAACGTGGCATAAAAATGCGCACTTCGTTTCCTCTTTCTAATATTCCTTGCGGAAGGTGTCTGCTGATTTTTGAAATTTGATTTTCTTCTAAATAAGGACAAATCTCTTGAGAGATAAAGAGAACTTTTGCTTTTTTAATCATATTTATAAGCAGGTTTTGGTGGAAATTGAGTGCAAAATTAATAAAAAATATCGATTTTTTCAAGTTTTGGTTTACTTTTGCCCGCCTAATCAATTCGTAAAGTGCAGGAAACGTTTACCATTGCTCAATTACAGGAAATAATCCTGAATCATAAAAAGGCCGGTAAAACTATTGGCTTTGTTCCAACTATGGGAGCCTTACATGCCGGGCATATATCTTTAATTAATAAAGCTCGAGCCGAAAACAATTTTGTTGTATGCAGCATATTTATAAATCCAACTCAGTTTAACGACCAGAACGATTTAATTAAATATCCCCGAACTCCCGAGCTTGATAAGCAACTATTGTTAAACGCAGGATGCGATATTTTATTTTCTCCGACTGTAAATGAAATGTATCCGGTTAAAGATGAACGTATATTTGATTTGGGAGGATTAGATAAAGTAATGGAAGGAGTATATCGTCCCGGTCATTTTAACGGAGTTGTTCAAATAGTTTTAAAATTATTTGATGCAGTAAAACCAAACAGAGCATACTTTGGAAAAAAAGATTTTCAGCAACTTGCAATTATAAAATATATTACAAAACAATTAAATCTGCCAATACAAATTATACCATGCGAAACCATAAGAGAAGAAGATGGGCTTGCTATGAGTTCTAGAAATATTCGTTTAAATAGCGTAGAAAGAAACCAGGCAATACAACTATCCAAAGCATTGTTTTTTGTAAAAGAAAATGCACCGCATTTAAGTGTTAAAGAGCTTAAACAAAAGGTAAATGAAATGCTGAGTTGTTATGATTTAATTAAAACTGAATATTTTGAGATAGCCGATTCGGAAACATTACAACCGGTTGATACAGTTACTCCTGATAAAACTGTAGCTTGTATTGCAGCATATGTAGGAAATGTACGCTTAATTGATAATATTTCTTTATAAAACATTACTTTTGCTTTTATTATGTTAGTACACGTTTTAAAATCTAAAATACACCGCGTAAAAATTACCGAAGCTAATTTGAATTACATTGGAAGTATTACTATTGATGAAGATTTAATGGATGCTGCCAATATGATTGAAGGAGAAAAAGTGCAGGTTGTTAATGTTAATAATGGCGAACGTTTAGAAACTTACATTATTAAAGGCAAACGTGGCTCTAAAGTAATTTGTCTTAACGGTCCGGCAGCAAGAAAAGCTGCAGTTGGCGATGTGGTAATAATTGTTTCTTATGCTTTGATGGAATTTGAAGAAGCAAAAAAATTTAAGCCGACTATAATTTTCCCGGATACAGAAACCAATACTATACGCAGTTGAATTGGAAACCTTTGATAAGTAATTTACTTAAAATAGCCTTTTCTCTTGGAATTGGCGCATTATTTATATGGTTAATTTATAAAGATCTTAGTTTAGAAGACAAACAAAATATTTTAAGTTCATTTAAAAAAGCAAATTATTGGTGGTTTGCACTTTCTTTTTTTTTGGGTATATTAAGTCATATAAGCAGAGCAAGGCGTTGGAATTTGTTGCTTAATCATATGGGGTATGAGCCACGATTAAGTACCTCTTTTTTTTCGGTTATGGTTGGTTATTTAGCCAATATGGCATTGCCGCGCCTTGGTGAAGTTACACGCTGTGGTGTTATGGGGAAAGCAGAAAAAATTCCTTTTGAAAAATTATTCGGAACTGTTATTGCTGAACGAGTAATTGATTTAATAATATTAATGTGTATTGCCGGATTTACCGTTATTACTCAATATTCCTATTTGGAAACATTTATTCAGGAAAATGTATTACAACCAACGAGTCAAAAATCCGAAGATGGCAGTTCTTTTAAATTATATGTGTTAATTGCATTAGCAATGCTAATATCTGCCTGCTATTTTTTATTAAGAAAAAAAATACCGGCATTAATTGAAAAAGCCAGAGACTTTCTTCGCGGATTATTTGAAGGGTTTAGAAGCGTATTGCAAATAAAACAACGTGTAGAATTTATTTTTCATTCGCTGTTTATTTGGGTAATGTATTTCTTGCTTTACTATGTTTGTTTTTTCTGCTTACCAGAAACCAGTAATGTGTCTTTGGGTGGAGTATTTGCATCGTTTATTGCCGGAAGCGTTGGTATAATTGCCGTTCAGGGTGGTATTGGAGCATATCACATGTTGGTTACACAGACATTAATTTTATATGGTGTAAGTAAAGAGTTTGGATTTGC
>CALKJP010000086.1 GCA_937995645.1 uncultured Bacteroidia bacterium | reverse complement strand
ATAAAAGGAAAAGTTTCAGGCAATAAACATTTGCTGCAACGCTTTAATTTACTGATAGCATCAATATTAAATTGCAATAACTTACGTAAAGGAGAGTTTTTTAATATTTCAATTTGTTTTTTGGCTGTTTCAAAATCTATGGGTTTGTCTGGAGAATGATTAATGATTTCATCTTTTAGCTCATGTTGCTCATTGGCAAAAGCGCTTTTATTTTCTTTCAAACTAAATTTTTCAAGTTCAAAATTTTCTAAATCAACTATCATTCCGCTAAATGGGGCACTCCAAGTTGAATCGGATATTTTAAATTCTTGTTTCAGTTTTAAATCGTTAATTGCAGTTTGAAGAATATAATTTTCAGAAGCAAAAATCAATATGCCTTTTTCTTTATTAAATGCATAATATAGAGAAGCATTATTGCTAGCAAGTACTACTTTATTAAACTCGCTAAAAAGTATAGCTGTGCTGGCAGTTCCTTTTATTTCTTGATATGCCAGCTGAACGGCATCAATGATTGATTTCCCTGAAGCTATATAATGTTTTATAATGGCTATAAAAACTTCGGTATCTACTTCAAACTCTCTGCCTAAGTGTTCATATCTTTTCCACAAATCATCTACATTGGTAATAATACCATTGTGTACGGCAACAGAGCCGGATTTGATGACAGGCTGATTATTATTATTGTTTTCCTGCGAACCATTGGTTACCAATCGAGCATGAGCAATTACCGCAAATGGATGTTTTATTTTTTTTCTGTTATCAAATACAGATTGTAGAGCATCATTGATAAACTTTTTATACTCATCGCTTTCTACCAGTTTAGATGCCGGAATTGAATGTTTTACAACTTGTATTTTTTTATCAGCAGGATTTTTTACAGCTATACCGGCTGATTCTTTTCCGCGCGATTCGGAAAGAATAAAAAGTTTCTCTATTATTTCATTACTTTTATTTTGAGTCAGTCCTGAAGCAGGGTTAGCAATTAAGCCAAAAATTCCACACATAGTTTAATTAAAATTATAAGGAACAAAGTTAACAATACTATACGGACTTAAAACTATGTATATATGAATATTTCAATAATTATCTGTTGATAAAAACACTATAAAAATCTGCTTTTTAACTCCTCTGTCATCACCAAGCAAGTATCAGTTTTCCCAAACCATTTTATACGATTACGGGCAATGTAGTCGTAAACTGTATCTCTAATAAATTTCGGTATAATTATTAAAGTATAACATACCGGCCACATACCATCCATATATCTGCTTAATCGCAATGCGGCTGTTGATTTATAATAAACCTTCCCTTTATCTATCAATACAATCGAATCAAAATAAGTTTCCGGAATTTGATATTGTTCTTTGAGCTTTTTACCGGCTTCCGATTGTAATGAGGCAAATTTTACCTTTGCTTTTTTATCTTTTTTAATTATAAACTGAACGCTTTTATTGCATAAATTACATTCACCATCAAAAAGTAGTATGCTGTTTTTATTCATTACTTATACAAACGTTCATTATCTTGTATATCCATCCACATGGCAAAAAACAACGACTGGAACGCTCCTGAAAACAAGAAGAAAAATGCCAGCAATGGCTCATACGACAAGGTTTGTCCCAAAACAAATGCTTTTACAATTTTAAGAAAGTAAGGAATACAGAATATCCCTAACAAAAAGGATAAATTGTATAACAAGAATAAAGGATGAAAATCGCGGAAAAAGTATTTAATCCACAAGCGATGGAAAAACAACTTTAACAATAACCATGATACTCTGCGAATAACTCTACCCACTTTCATTTTACTTTGCTCACCAACTCTGTAAACAGGTTTAATGGTAATTTCTTTTAAGGTACAGCCTGCTATATTTAGTTTTACCAGTAAATCGTTTGGCATACCATAGCTTTTGTAAATTTCATAAATTTTTATGGCATTAAGAGCACGTAAAGAAATGGCAGTATAGCCCGTTTGCGTATCAGAAATTTTCCAGTATCCTGATGCTATTTTGGTAAGCATAGATAAAACGGAGTTTCCAAAAAAGCGCACTTTAGGTATTACAAATTTAGCACTTGGATGACGCAAGCGATTTCCTTTTACATAATCAATATCTTCTAAAATTACCGGAGTACAAATAGATTCCAATTCGCTCGGATCCATTTGTCCATCGCCTGCCATTACAGCCACACAATCAATTTCATGGTCTTTGCACCACTTGTAACCGCTGGAAATACCGGCTCCTACTCCACCGTTTTCAAGGTGGTTAATTAAAATTATTCTATCGGTATTCGGATTTTTATTGGCAATTTCCTGCTTGGTGTAATATTTAATTTCTTCCATGTTCATTTTTTCAACTACCTGATCTGCTTCATTATAACGATTGGGAATTACTTTATTCGGAAATGGAAGAATTTCAACTTTTGGAGTAGTGTCTTTGGCAATATAATCTAAAACAACTTCTGCGGTTCTGTCTTTCGATTTATCATTTACAACCACAATTCTATCAACAAACGATGGCATGGTTTCTATTACCATACCTATTTGCGATTCTTCGTTGTAGCAAGGTACTACAACGGCTACTTTTTTACCGTGTAACATATTCTTAATTTTTGAGCAAAAATAGAATTAATTAAATAATAAATCATCTTGGCTTAACTTAAATAGATAACACCATATTGTTGATTAATGAATTAAATATTTAAACAACAGCCTGTTTAAACATTGCCGAAAAGTAAATTGCTAAATAGCTGCACAAAGTGTAATTTAGTTACCGAATATAACAAGTTTTATTAAAAACCAGCTTACATTGAATCTCCCATCAAAATTAGTTGAAGCCGCAGTAGAACAATTTGCATCCTTGCCCGGAATTGGGAAAAGAACTGCCCTTCGTTTGGTATTGCACTTATTAAAACAGAGTAAAGAAAATGTAAATGCATTTAGCACTACATTTATAGAAATGCGAAACAATATTAAATACTGTAAAAGTTGTTATAATATTTCCGATAACGATATTTGCGAAATTTGTTCCGACCACAAACGCGATCATTCGATAATTTGCGTGGTAGAAGATGTACGCGATGTAATGGCTATTGAAAATACCATGCAGTATAGAGGCGTATATCATGTGTTGGGAGGAATTATTTCTCCAATGAATGGCATTGGACCAAATGAATTGAATATTGAATCATTAATTACAAAAGCAGCAAGTGGCAAAGTAAACGAAATGATTTTTGCATTAAGTGCTACGATGGAAGGCGATACAACCAACTTTTACATTTTCAAGCGCATAAAAGACTATAATATAAAAACTTCCGTTATAGCTCGCGGAGTTGCCGTTGGCGATGATTTGGAATATACCGATGAGATTACCTTAGGGCGCTCCATTTTAAACCGAGTACCTTACGAAAATTCATTTGTACGATAAATGAAATTATCGGTAATTATAGTTAACTACAATGTACGGCATTTTTTAGAGCAGTGCTTACATTCTGTTATGAAAGCTGCCAAAGGTTTAGATGTTGAAGTATTTGTAGTTGATAATAATTCGGTTGATAATTCGCTCGATATGGTTCGCGAAAAATTTCCGGAAGTAATTATCATTGCCAATAAAGAAAATGTTGGATTTTCAAAAGCAAACAATCAAGCACTTAGAATTGCCAAAGGCGAGTACAATCTTTTATTAAATCCGGATACAGTAGTTGAAGAAGATACCTTTAAAAAAGTAATTGAATTTATGGATGCACATCCGGATGCCGGAGGATTAGGTGTATATATGATAGATGGAAAAGGAAATTTTCTACCCGAATCAAAAAGAGGTTTGCCAACGCCATTAGTGGCGTTTTATAAGATATTTGGATTATCGGCACTCTTTCCCAAATCAAAAATTTTTGGTAAATATCATTTAGGCTATCTCGATAAAGAAAAAACACACGAGGTTGAAATTCTTTCGGGAGCCTTTATGCTTCTTAGAAAATCAGCTTTAGATAAAGTAGGCTTGTTGGATGAAGATTTTTTTATGTATGGCGAAGACATTGACTTATCATATCGCATCATAATAGCAGGATACAAAAACTACTATTTTCCGGAAACCCGTATCATTCATTATAAAGGAGAAAGCACTAAAAAAAGCAGTGTAAACTATGTGTTTGTGTTTTACAATGCCATGATCATTTTTGCAAAAAAACATTTCTCACAAAAAAATGCCAGCATTTTCAGCTTCCTTATAAATATAGCTATTTATCTGCGTGCAGGTATCGCTATATTAAATCGCTTTGTTAAACGCATTTTGGTTCCTGCAATTGATGCACTTGTAATTTTTGGCGGACTATTACTTTTAAAATATTACTGGGAAAATGTTGTTAGAGCAGATGAAAACTTTCATTTTGAAGAAAAAATTCTTTCAGTTGCATTTCCAACATTTGTTGTAGTATGGTTGCTCTCGATTTTTATGAATGGCGGATACGATAAGCCTGTAAAAACAATGAACGTAATTCGAGGAGTATTGTCTGGCGCTATTTTAATATTGGTTGCCTATGCGCTTTTACCTGAATCATTACGTTTTTCAAGAGCAATGGTATTATTAGGCGCAGCATGGTCGGTATTTGCACTGCCTGCTTATCGCTATATCTTGCATTTATTAAAAGTAAATATTATTGAACTGGAAACCGATTTTAAAAAGCGCATCGCTATTGTAGGCAACAGAGAAGAATACCTTAGAGTGCTGGAATTTATCAGACTTAGCGATGTTAAAACATCATTTATTGGGCATATAAGTTTAAATGAACATGAACTGAAACACGATGATAGCTTAGGAACATACCATCAACTTATTGAATTGATTACAATTTATAAAATAGACGAAGTTATATTTTGTGCTAAAGACATTCCGGCCCAAAACATTATTGAACAAATGAGCAGAATATCGAATACCAATATTGAATTTAAAATTGCTCCTCCCGAAAGCCTTTTTATTATTGGCAGTAACTCTATTAATACCAATGGCGAATTATACGTTGTTAATATAAATTCAATCAACAAACCATCGAATAAGCGCAGCAAGCGATTGTTAGATATTTTAACCTCGCTGATATTAATACTATTTTTACCCGTATTATTTATTATAGTGCCAACAAGAATGGGATTGATTTCAAACATCCTACACGTTTTATTTGGTAAAAAATCATGGGTTGGATACAAAGAAACTAAGGCAAAACAGGAATTACCCAAAATAAAAAAAGGCGTTTTAACCCCTGTTGATTATTTAGCAAAAACTCCCGATGAATTAACCATACACCGATTAAATCAACTATACGCCAAAGACTATCAGGTAAACAACGACTTGCAGATTATTCTAAAATCATGGCGTTTACTTGGGCAATAGCTTATTAGCCGATGAGATAATTAGATAATGTGATGATTAGTAAATAGCCAATAGACACAAGCCATTAGTTTATTAGGTATAAGTCGTAAGTAATAAGTCCTAAGTCAGAAAACAGTTTGCAGTGTGCAGTAAGCAAAGTTGATTTAAGATTTTTAGAATTTGTAGGCTTAGTATTTAAATTTTTCCAATTTGCAATCTGTAATCTGCAATTTTCAAATATTGAAAACATCAAACTTCTTAGCTGTATCATAAAATATCAACATTCCTTTAAGTTATTAACAAAGTCCCTGCTACTTCTGTAAATTCAAGTATTTTTGATGCGCAAAATTCAATTTAGATTTTTCATTTTAATCAATTATAAAAAATGGCTACTACCGCTGAATTAAAAGATTTATGTACTCAGGTACGAAGAGATATTTTACGCATGGTTCATGCAGTACAATCAGGACATCCGGGAGGCTCTTTAGGTTGTACCGAGTTTTTTGTTGCCTTATACAAAGAAATAATGCATCATAATCCGGCAAAATTTGAAATGGATGGCATAAATGAAGATGTTTTTATCCTTTCAAACGGTCATATCTCACCTGTTTATTACAGCGTTTTAGCCAGAACAGGATATTTTCCTGTTGAGGAATTAAAAACTTTTAGAAAAATAAATTCTCGTTTACAAGGACATCCAACAACACACGAAGGATTACCTGGTGTAAGAATTGCATCCGGCTCACTTGGTCAAGGTCTTTCAGTTGCAATTGGTGCAGCATTAGCAAAAAAATTAAATAGCGATAATCGTTTAATTTATTCGCTTCATGGTGATGGCGAAATTCAGGAAGGACAAATTTGGGAAGCAGCCATGTATGCAGGCTCAAAGGGTGTAGATAATATTATTGCAACCATTGATGCTAACGGACGCCAGATTGATGGCGATACCGACCATGTAATGCCTTTAGGAGATATTGGCAAAAAATTTGAAGTATTCGGATGGGATATTTTAAAAATTAATGACGGAAACAACATTGAAGAAGTTATCAGTGTTTTAAAAGAAGCTAAAAATCACACAGGTAAAGGAAAACCTGTACTAATAGTAATGAAAACAGAAATGGGAGCCGGAGTAGATTTTATGATGGGTACACACAAATGGCACGGCTCTGCACCTAATGATGAGCAGTTACAAAAGGCATTAGCTCAATTACCCGAAACACTGGGCGATTATTAATGATAAAAAAACTAACATATCTATTATTTTTAATTCTGTTTGCTACAATAAGTTTTGCTCAGCCAAGACTTGTACCACCGGCACAAAAAACAAGAATACTTTTCATTTTTGATGATTCGCAAAGTATGTGGGGCGAATGGCAAACAGGAAGAAAAATTGATATTGCCAAAAAGCTGATGAGTAAAATGCTTGATAGCTTAGACAACGTTAGTAATATAGAACTGGCATTAAGGGTTTACGGTCATCAGTCTCCTGTACGCTCTAAAACCGACCGCGATTGTAAAGACACAAAGCTGGAAGTTCCATTTGCACCAAACAATGCAAAAAAAATAAAAAGCAAAATATTAGAATTACAACCCAAAGGAACTACCCCTATTGCCTATACACTTGAACAAACAGCAGGAGATTTTCCAACCTGTAAAGATTGTCGCAACATTATTATTTTAATTACTGATGGTATTGAAGAATGCGATGGAGACCCATGCCTTGTATCGCAAGCATTACAAAAAAATAACATCATTCTAAAGCCCTTTATTATTGGCATGGGGCTTGGACCTGAAGTAAAACAAGCCTTTGAATGTGTTGGAAATTATTTTGACGCAAATACCGAAGAGGCTTTCAATAATATTTTAGGTGTAGTAATTTCACAAGCACTCAATAATACTACCGCACAAGTAAACTTATTGGATATTTACGGAAAACCTACCGAAACCAATGTAAATATGACATTTTACGATCAGCACACCGGTGCCGTTCGTTACAACTACATGCATACCATAAACCACCGAGGCAATCCGGATACTATTCAAATAGATCCTTTAGGAAAATACCGAATGGTAGTACATACCACTCCGTCAGTTGTAAAAGACAGTATTACACTTACAGCCGGAAAACACAACATCATTGCTGTTGATGCACCGCAAGGTATGCTTCAACTAAAAATGCAAGGAATGAACGAATATAAAAATTTGAAAACCATCGTTCGCAAAAAAAATGATTTAAACACACTCAACATTCAAGATTTTAATGTAACACATAAATATTTGGTTGGAAAATATGATTTAGAAATTCTAACACTTCCAAGAACCTATGTATATAATGTAGATATTGCACAAAGCCATACTACAACAGTTGAAGTTCCACAACCCGGAATGGCAGTTGTAAACATGCCTTCACCCGGACATGCGAGTATTTATGTAGAAGAAAAAAATGAATTAAAATGGATTTATAATCTGGATGAAAATCAAACCATGCATAATATAGTTCTGCAACCCGGTAGATACAGAATTGTTTACAGACCTAAAGGTGCTAAAGAAACCATTTATACCGTTGAAAGACAATTTAAAATAGAATCAGGACAATCCGTTTCATTAAAATTATAATACAAAATGAAAAAAATTACTGTTATTGACGAAAAAGATACACGTTCAGGATTTGGAGCAGGGCTTTCAGAACTTGGCAAAAAAAATCCGAATGTAGTAGCGCTGTGTGCCGATTTAACAGGCTCCTTAAAAATGGATGCATTTGAAAAAGAATTTCCCGACAGATTTTTTCAAGTAGGCATTGCCGAAGCCAATATGATTGGTATAGCAGCAGGTTTAACCATTGGCGGAAAAATTCCTTACACTGGAACATTCGCCAATTTTTCTACCGGACGCGTGTATGACCAAATCCGTCAATCAGTTGCATATTCCGGTAAAAATGTAAAAATATGCGCATCACATGCCGGTTTAACTCTGGGAGAAGATGGAGCAACACATCAAATTTTAGAAGATATCGGATTAATGAAAATGCTACCGGGTATGGTAGTAATAAACCCTTGCGATTACAATCAAACCAAAGCAGCAACCATTGCTATTGCAGATTATAATGGGCCGGTTTATTTACGTTTTGGTCGTCCGAAAGTTCCAAACTTTACACCGCTTGATCAGAAATTTGAAATTGGTAAAGCACTTCATTTAATTGAAGGAACAGATGTTTCAATTTTTGCTACTGGTCATTTGGTTTGGAAAGCAATACAAGCAGCTGAAATTTTACAGGAAAAAGGAATAAGCGCTGAAGTAATAAATATTCACACCATTAAACCATTAGACGAAAACGCTGTTATAACATCGGTTAAAAAAACAGGTTGTGTAGTTACGGCAGAAGAACATCAAATGCATGGTGGATTAGGTGATAGTATAGCACAATTACTTTCTCGTAAATTACCACTTCCATTAGAAATGGTTGCTGTAAACGATTCGTTCGGAGAAAGCGGTACACCTGATGAATTAATGATAAAATACGGTTTAGACACACCCAATGTTGTAGATGCGGCATTAAGAGCAATTGCCAGAAAAAAATAATCTGATGAATTTAAAAATACATAAAGGCTTATCCAAAATCTTGTTTGGTATAAGTCTTTGTATTTTTTTTACGCTTTCAAGTATTGCGCAGTCATTTGAACGCAAGCACTGGTATGTTGATTTTGGATTTGGAGTTGGAACCAACAATATAAATTTACAGATTAAAGAAGATGTGTATAATTGGAAAACAGGAACAGTGGTTCTCCCCTTTCGTTTTGAATATGCGCTATTAAATCAACTGGGAATTGGGTTTATTTTTAAGCGTAATTTATATACAATGGATACTCCGGGTATTACTTCCAGAAAAACATCCAACTCTAACAGCTTAATGTTTACCAATAATGTGCACGTAATTAATATAAAACAATTTGATTTTTCTATTTCTATTCAATATGGCTTAGGATATTTTGAACAAAACCTAACTTATATGGATATTAAACGCGTAGTAAGAGGCTCCGGAATAAATTATGGCGCTGATTTTATACTGCGTGTATTTCCTGCCGATAAAGTGGCTTTTTTTTCAGGCTTTGCCTTAAATAATTATTCGTTTGACTTAATAAACTATGCCGAAAATGGTGAACGCATTAATTTAAAAAGTCAAAACCGCTCTGCTAATATTATTGGTTCCGATTTTTTTATAGGAATTACATATCATCCAATTAAAAAAAAATGAACAACAGACAGTTATTCCTAAAACATGTGGCACAAACTTCAGACGCGCCTTTAATGCTTGAAATTGAAAAAGCAGAAGGTATGTATATGTACACATCGGATGGTAAAAAAATCATGGATTTGATTTCAGGAATATCAGTCAGCAATGTAGGACATCGGCACCCAAAGATCGTTGATGCAGTTAAAAATCAACTCGATAAATACATGCATTTAATGGTTTATGGAGAATTTATTCAATCGCCACAAACCGAATTAGCCCATAGAATTTGCGAACAATTACCGGAAAAACTTTCATCAGTTTATTTTACCAACTCAGGCAGCGAAGCAAACGAAGGCGCACTTAAATTAGCTAAACGCTATACCGGACGCAGAGAAATTATTGCATGCAAAAATGCCTATCATGGAAGTACACAAGGTGTATTGAGCATTATTGGCGGAGAAAATTTCAAAAAAGGCTATGAGCCTTTATTGCCTGAAACAAATTACATTCATTTTAATTCATTTGAAGATTTAGATGTTATAACATCGAAAACTGCATGTGTAATCATTGAACCTGTACAAGGTGAAGCAGGTGTTATTTCTCCGGCAGAAGGCTATTTAGAAGCATTAAGAAAACGTTGTACCGAAACAGGTACCCTTTTAATTTTTGATGAAATTCAAACAGGATTTGGTAGAACAGGAACCCTTTTTGCCTTTCAAAAATTTGGGGTAATACCTGATATATTAACCATTGCAAAAGGTATGGGTGGCGGTATGCCTATTGGTGCATTTATAGCATCAAAAGAAATTATGCATGTATTAACACATAATCCTGTTCTTGGGCATATAACAACATTTGGCGGACACCCGGTTTGTTGTGCAGCATCAAAAGCTTGTTTGGTCGTGATTTTAGAAAATCAACTTTGCGAACAAGTAAAAGAAAAAGAAGAACGATTTATTAAACAACTAAAACATCCGTTAATAAAAGAAGTGAGAAGCAATGGATTACTAATTGCTGTTCAGTTTAAAAATTTTGAGTTCAATAAAAAAGTAATTAATACCTGTATTGAAAACGGATTATTAACCGATTGGTTTTTATTTAACGACTCGAGTATGCGTATTGCACCACCATTAATTATTTCAAACGAGGAAATTGATTTAGCTTGTGAAATTATTATAAAATCAATAAGCTCCTGTGCTTAATAAAACCAAGGTACAGGCTTGTTCTGTTTCAATTCCTGCATTAGTTAAAGCTTTTTCAAATGCAAGGTTTTCAGTTCCGGGATTAAATATTACTCTTCTGGGTTTTAGATTTAAAATATAGTCATAATAAGCAGGCTGATTTTGTGGTCCTACATACAAGGTAACAGTATCTATATCTTTAAATTCAAAACCTGGCTTTTTAATTTCTACATCCAAAACTTTACCTTCTCTTAAACCTAATGCTTTTACCGGATAATCATGCTTTCTCAGCATTTTAATGGCCATGTTGGAGTATCGGTTTGGATTTTCACTTGCCCCTATAACAAGGGTTGTAGGCTTATTCATAAAATGTTTATATGATTTATTTTTTCAAGCGAGGGTCGAGTGCATCGGTTAAGCCCTCTCCTACCAGGTTGTAAACGGTAACTGTTAAGAAAATGGCAAAGCCCGGGAAAATTGCAAGCCACCACGCAGCTGTTGATTGGCGAGCTGAAGATAATAATGAACCCCATGTCATAGTTTCGGGAGGTACTCCTATACCAATAAAAGATAAGGTGGATTCGGTTAAAATTGCTGACGCTATACCAAATGCTATCGCAATTAAAACGGGGGAAAGTGCATTAGGAATAGCATGTCTGAGTATAGTACGAAATTCTGAATAACCTAATGCATTGGCTGCCTCAATATATTCTAAACTGCGTACACGTAATAATTCGGCACGTATAAAACGTGCAATACCCGTCCATGATGTTAAACCTATTACTGCCATTACAATAAAAATAGATGGCTTGGCAATGGCAATAATCGAAATAATCAAAAATAAAGTGGGTATTGAAACCATTACTTCAATTAATCGTGAAATTAGAATGTCAACCGGAATACTTACTTTTTTTGAAAATGCTTTAACTGATTTTAATCGGGGTACAATTAAATAATTCAATACAAATAATATGGCACCCATTATAACAATACTCACAAATAACTGTGCTAAAAATGAAAAAAATGAACTACTAAGTGCATCTTGCAAAATGTATGTACGAGTTCCAAAAGCATAAAAAAATGCAAAGGGTAAAACAACTAAGTTTAATATAACCCTTATTCTGGACATTTGAAGTTTGGTATCGCCAAAATAACCGGCTATAGATCCCAATAAAATTCCAATAAATGCGGCTATACTCATAGAAACTAAGCCAACAAGCAGAGCAATTCTTGTTCCATGTATCATTCCTGATAGAACATCATGACCTAATTCATCTGTACCCAGCCAGTGTTTCCAGCGAAGCGATTCTATGCGTTGTTCATCAAAAGGGCCTACGGATTGCGCATTGGCAAAATCAATATTTTTTGGTAAATAGGGTACTAAAGGAAAAACTGCCCAATCAAACTCTATTCTTCTCCACTCTGCATTTTGAAAATCTTCGGGCCATTCGCTTAAGCCTAAATCAATAATATATTCTTTAAATACAGGAAAAATGATTTCACCTTTGTATTTTGCTATCAATGGTTTTTCGTTAGCTATAAAATCAGCAAACACAGCAATAAATACTAAAGCTATTATAAAACGGAAAGAATACAAAGCCAGTTTATTTTTCACAAACTGTTTCCAAACTCCTTTCCAGAAACTTTCAGAAGGCTTTTGCTGAATTTGTATGTTAGAATCACTCATTTACGATGTACCCTTTTTATTAAATGAAATTCTTGGATCAACCACTGCATATAAAACATCGGCAACTAAATTGCCTATTAATGTAAGTATTGCCGTAAGTAGCATTACGGTAAATACTATTGGATAATTTCTTGCCACCAATGCTTCTAATGTTGTTTTACCCATTCCCGGTATTGAGAAAATAATTTCAATTACAAATGAACCTGAAATTGCCAATGGAAATACGCTTGCAAATAAGGTGATTATAGGAATTAATGAATTTCGGAAAGCATGTTTCCAGATAACTTTTTTTTCATCTAAGCCTTTTGCACGTGCTGTTCGAATGTAATCTTGTCCTAATACGCTTAACATACCTCCACGCATCTGGCGCGATATAAAAGCGAATGATGAGTAGGTTAAACAAAACAATGGTAAAATCATGTGATAAGCTGTTTCTATAAATCTATCCCAAAAAGGAGCAGACTCAGGAAGCGAGCCTAAACCAAAGGCAGGAAACCAATCGAAATAATCGCCTCCGCAAAAAAACGTTATCAGCATGGTAGCAATCCAAAAACTTGGTAATGAATATAAAATAAACAATACTGTTGTTATTGTGCGTTCGGTTGTAGTTCCTTTTTTAACGGCTGATGTAACTCCTAATGGAATTGCTATAAAGTAAGCTAATATAATAGACAAGGTACTTAATATAAATGTCCAACGCATGGCATCCCAAATAACGGATGCCACCGGACGTTTATCTTGATAGGATATTCCAAAATCTCCTCTTAAAAATCCTTTGCTGGTGTATTGAACATTAGAATCATCTACTCCAGGTAATGAAGAAAGCCAAGGTTTATCGCCAAACAACCAGCGGTGGTATTGATTATTAAAACCGTACCAATGAAATGCAGGAATGTATTTAGCTATTGGGTTTTTCTCTGTTTGCATTCTAACAAATGCATTTTTTAGTGCTTTGTAATAAGGCTGTACTTTTTCAAGTCCCTTGGTTTGCGAAAATGTAAAATCAAGATTAGAAAAAATATTTAAAATTTTCGATTCCTCGTATAAATCGTAGAGTGTATTTACATAATCTCTTACTGTTCTCAATCCTTCTGAATTTAAGGAATCTCTTTCGGTAAATAACAGAGCCATTTCAAATTCATGGATATCTTGATAATAATCTGATACATTTTTCCAAACACCATAATTATGTGCTAAACGTTCTAATGTTTTGCGATGATTCGCTTTAGGAATTTTATATAAGGTATCAGCAACAGCACTATTGGTAAAACTAAAATAAAATACAGGTAAATCTAATCCTAACTTATGTCGTAATGCAATATATGCTTTTTCGGTTGCCAGTTTTTGAGATGCTTGCCCATCGCCACCGGAAGTTTTATTCAACATGGTATCAACAGGATCTCCGGGTGCATTTATACTTATTACAAACGTTAATAGTGAAATTACTATTAACGTTGGTATAAAAATTATTATGCGCTTAAGAATGTATTTAAGCATGTTATTTATTGTACTGCAGTTTGACCTACTTTAAATCCTGCTTCCCAATATCCCGGACGCATTATAGATGGTTCTGCATTAGTAAATCTTTTATGAATGGCTATTTTATTATTTCTTGCAAATAAATATATATACGCAACTTCATCATGTAATATTTGCTGGAAACGTTTATTCATTTCAGCTCGTTTATCTTCATCTAATTCAACTCTAATAGAATCTATTAATGCATCTGAAGCATCGTTGCCAAAACCTACATAGTTTGAACCTCCATTATATGACTCGGTATGATAAATTTGTTTATGATCGCTTGGAAGTGGTGTAGAAATCCATGCTCCAAAGTACATATCAAATTTATGATTTTTAGTATTATCTAAAAATATCGACCACTCCTGGGCTACAACATTTACTTTTACTCCTGCTTTGCGCGCTTCTTCCTGAAACATTAAGGCTACTGCTTTTCGCTCATCATTACCGGAATTATAGGTAAAAGTAACTTCAAATTCTTTTTGTTCTCCATTTATATTTTTATCAATAATACCATTACCATTGCTATCTTTCCAACCTGATTCTGCTAATAATGCTTTAGCTTTTTCTATGCTAAATTCATACGGCTTAATATCAAAATTGTATTCTTTTTTATTGGATGGATGTATTGGACCTACAACTCTTTCGGCTAAACCATATTGAACAATTTCAATAATTTTTGGAACATCAAATAAATGCGCCATTGCTTGACGTGTTTTTTTATCAGAAAAAATTGGTGATTTTGTATTTAATCCAATGTAGTTATACTCTAATTGCATTGGAGTATGTGCATAATAATTAGCTGTAAACTTATCGGACTTTGGAAGATCCACAAAATCCTTTGCTTTAATGGAGCGCATTACATCAATATTGCCGGCTTTTAAAGCTACAATAGCTGTTGTTTGATCATTAATGGTTTGGTAAATTAATTTAGGAGCATTGGCTTGAAAATAAATATTTTCATCTTTTAGTTGATCGCCCCACCAGTTTTCTTTTTTCTTTAATACTATGCGTTGTCCGGTAAGCCATTCATCAAATTTATAAGCTCCCGAACCAGATATAAATTCTTTCTCTCGCTGATATTTTTCAGAATTAAAATCAGTAGCAAACTCAATTATTTTAGGATTTGATGCAAGCTTATCTTTATCTTCATTTAATTGTTTAATAGTAAATTCTTTCATCAATCCTTTGGGATCATA
>CALKJP010000085.1 GCA_937995645.1 uncultured Bacteroidia bacterium | reverse complement strand
TCTGCTAAAATAGATGTAAATACTTTACTTAAAGAAATTGAACAGCGAAAAAGAGAAATAGAAGAAGAAAAGAAAAAGAAAGAACTGAGTCTTACTGAAAATAAAAATATTTCATTTCAGCAAATATCAGAAGAAAAAATTTATGCTACAGAAACTGATAAAAACAACCAAAAAGAAGCACTTGAGATAACAAAAGAAAATAAAAATTCATTGACTATAATTGAAGAGAAACAAGAAATACCAGCCTTAGATATAGAAAACATAGATAATACAGATAATAAAAATTCCATAGTTTCAGAGACTACATCAGAAGAAAAAAATTATAATGAACAAAGTGCTAAGAACATAGAAAGCCTATCACCATTAGAAAAAGATATACTTGCACATGCTATTTCTGCATCTATTGAAAAAGAAGCAGAAGAAGAAATGTATAAAAATAAAAATATAGCTGAAGAAAGCAAAAAAGAACAAGAACAAGAAATAAAACAAGAACAAAAAAAGCAAGTATTTACCGGAGGCGGATTTACTGCTTGGTTAAACGCCGCCAGTTCTGGTACCTTAATTAAAACAGATGCTACTCCTAAAAAAACATCAGAAGAACAAAATTTAAAAAAAGAAGAAAATTCAAAACAAAACACCGAAATAAAAGAAACAAAAGAACCGCAAAAACCTACCAATCCATTTGAAATTATAGAAAAATTTATTAAAGAAGAGCCAAAAATTACTCCTAAAAAAGCGGAATTTTTCTCACCGGTTAATGTAGCACGAATGAGCGTGATAGACGATGAAGAATTTGTAAGCGAAACACTTGCCAAAATCTATGTTCAACAAGGTAAATATGCTAAAGCTTTAAAAGCCTACGAAAATTTAATTTTGAAATATCCCGAAAAAAACGCTTACTTTGCAGCCCAAATTTTAAAAATTAAAGAACTAAAAGACAAAGCTTAAAAAAATGGTAACTTTATTTTCAATTTTAATAATCATCGCATGTATATTATTAGTATTAGTAATATTAGTTCAAAACCCTAAAGGAGGTGGAGTAAATTCAGCATTATCAAACTCTACTCAAATGATGGGAGTTAGAAAAACTGCTGATTTTTTAGAAAAATCCACATGGGCATTAATTTCAATTATAGTAGTTTTAAGTTTATTAATAAGCATATTAGACAAGCCTTCCATTTCAGAAAAGGAGTCAGAAATTAAAGAACAAATAGATAACGAACCACTACAAGAAGTTCCTCAATTACCGGCAAATGTTCCTTCGCCCGAAGATGCCGGAAATTAACAACCGGCAGACGGGCAATAAAATTTAATCGTATAAAACCCTATAAATGTCAGCATGTCAGCGTGCTGACATTTTTTATTTATTCTATATGCAAAATTGACTTAAAAATTATTAAATAATGCATTTGGCATAAAATATGAATAAAGAGTGGCATCGATTTAATTAAATGTTTAACCCAATTATAATAAACCTATGGCAAATTTAAGTATTAAACCATTAGCAGATCGTGTACTGGTAGAAGTTGCACCTGCTGAAGAAAAAACCGCAAGCGGAATAATTATTCCTGATACTGCTAAAGAAAAACCTCAAAGAGGTAAAGTAGTAGCAGTAGGAACAGGAAAGAAAGACGAACCATTAACTGTTAAAGTAGGAGATACAGTTCTATACGGAAAATATGCAGGAACTGAAATTACCGTGGATGGTAAAGAATTTTTAATTATGCGCGAATCTGACATTTTCGCTATTCTCTAATTTTTTATTATTTTTTTTAATTAAATAATCAACTAACAAATAAAAGTAAAAATTATGGCAAAAGACATCACATTTAACTTAGAAGCAAGAGATGCTTTAAAAAAAGGCGTTGACGCATTGGCAAACGCCGTAAAAGTAACCCTTGGGCCTAAGGGAAGAAACGTGATTATTGATAAAAAATTCGGTTCTCCAACCATTACAAAAGATGGCGTTTCGGTAGCTAAAGAAATAGAATTAAAAGATCCGGTTGAAAACATGGGAGCACAACTTTTAAAAGAAGTAGCTTCTAAAACTGCTGATATGGCCGGAGATGGAACAACAACAGCTACTGTATTGGCACAAGCAATTGTTACTGCAGGTTTAAAAAATGTAGCTGCAGGGGCTAATCCAATGGATTTAAAAAGAGGTATCGACAAAGCTGTTGCTGCAGTTGTAGAAAACCTAAAAAAACAATCAAAGGAAGTAGGTGATGATAATCAAAAAATTGAACAAGTTGCTACCATTTCTGCTAACAACGACCATACTATCGGAAAATTAATTGCCGAAGCAATGGGTCGTGTTAAAAAAGAAGGTGTTATTACTGTTGAAGAAGCCAAAGGAACTGAAACTACAGTAGAAGTAGTAGAAGGAATGCAATTTGACAGAGGTTACATTTCTCCATATTTTGTAACCAATGCCGATAAAATGGAAGCTGTGTTAGAAAATCCTTTCATTTTAATTTACGACAAGAAAATTTCTACCATGAAAGACCTGTTACCTATACTTGAAAAAACAGTTCAAACAGGTCGCCCATTATTAATCATTGCTGAGGAAGTTGATGGAGAAGCATTAGCTGCCCTTGTAGTAAATAGAATTCGTGGTTCTTTAAAAGTAGCCGCAGTTAAAGCTCCAGGCTTTGGCGATAGAAGAAAAGCAATGTTAGAAGATATCGCTATATTAACCGGTGGAGTTGTTATCTCTGAAGAACAAGGTTACAAATTAGAAAATGCCGACCTAAGTTATTTAGGAAAAGCTGAAAAAGTAACTATTGATAAAGATAATACTACCATTGTAAACGGTGGCGGTGAAAAGAGTGCTATTACAGCACGTGTAAATCAAATTAAAGCACAAATTGAAACAACCACATCAGATTACGACAAAGAAAAATTACAAGAACGCTTGGCTAAATTAGCAGGTGGAGTTGCTGTATTATATGTAGGTGCTGCTACCGAAGTAGAAATGAAAGAGAAGAAAGACCGTGTTGATGATGCTCTACACGCTACAAGAGCAGCCGTTGAAGAAGGTATTATCCCGGGTGGAGGTACTGCATACATCCGCGCAGTTGAAGCCTTAGAAAAATTAAAAGGCGATAACGAAGACGAAACAACCGGAATTAATATAGTAAAACGTGCAATTGAAGAACCATTACGCCAAATTGTTGCCAATGCCGGTGGTGAAGGATCTGTTATTGTACAAAAAGTAAAAGAAGGTAAAGCAGACTTTGGGTACAATGCACGTACTGAAAAATTCGAAAATTTATTTGCAGCCGGTGTAATTGACCCAACTAAAGTTGCTCGTGTTGCATTAGAAAACGCTGCATCAGTAGCAGGAATGCTATTAACTACCGACTGTGTTTTAGCAGAAGTTAAAGAAGAAGCTCCTGCAGGAGGCGGAATGCCTTCAATGGGCGGAATGGGCGGAATGATGTAATAAGCATTTATTAAAAAAACAAAGCCCGAAGCAAAATGCTTCGGGCTTTGTTTTTTCTTAATCTACTTTTTTAAGTATATTTGATTAATGTATTACATCAATAACATACTGTTATTAAGTATATTTTTTTTTAGCTTACAAACTTTTGCAGGCTTAAAAAAATACACCACCATTCACTTAGAACTGGAAAGAACGTATCATGTTTTTACATCAAGTAAATTTAAGAAGAATAGCAATTTACCACTAGTAATATTGCTTCATCCGGGTGGTACAGATGCAAAAACTATGATGAACTATACCGGCATGAATGAACTGGCAGAAAAAGAAAATTTTGTTTGCACCTATCCGGATGCATTTAAAAAATACTGGAACGATGGACGCGATTTTGATGGGATTATATCGCAACTCATGCAAATAGATGATGTTGGATATATTTTACAAATGATAGATGAAATAAAAAAAGAATATGGAATAGATCATAAAAAAATATTTGTTACAGGGGCAGCAAGTGGTGCCATGATGTGTTATCGCTTAGCATGTGAAGTTCCTGAAAAAATTAAAGCAATAGCTCCGGTTATTGCAACTATGCCTGAAAATCTTTTGTATAAATGTAATCCAAAATCATCCATATCAATTCTTACAATTTTAGGAATACAAGACCCTGTTGTTCCTTTTAAAGGAGGCGATGTAAAACTTGATGGAAAAATGCTTGGCAGATGCATTAGTGCAGAGGCTACAATAAACTTTTGGCTTACCGCCAACAACTGCATTAAAGATTCTGTAGCAACAATAAAAATAGAAGATACCGATAAAATTGATGGTATAACTGTAACCAAATATGTTTATAACCATTGTCAAAACTCAAAAACTATACACTACTATATCATGAAAGGCGGTGGACATGCATGGCCGGGAAGCAAACCTTATTTACCTCAAAAATCCATTGGATTTACTTGTTATGATTTTCACGCTTCATTAGAAATTTGGAACTTTTTTAAATCACTCCATTAAAATTGAAAATTTTAGTAACCTTCATATTTTCAGTTTTTCATTTATCAGTTTTTGCACAAACAACTTTAAATGCAAATTTGATATATAATACCTATTTTGGAGCTAATGAAGGAGATGAAGCAAGAAGTATAACAATTGACATAGACGATAATTTTTACATTTTTGGATACACCCTAAGCACTGATTTGCCGACTAATTCAACATCATTTCAAGACTCATTAAAAGGTAGTTATGATGCCTTTTTAACAAAATTTGATTCTTCCGGAAATCACATCTGGACAACATACATAGGTGGGAGCAATGTAGAAATTGCATCTTCTATAAAAACAACACTCGACAATCATTTAATTTTAATTGGCTATTCAAACAGTTTAGACTTCCCTACTACAACGGGAGCTTTTCAAACAAACAATGCAGGACAATACGATGTTTTTATCATAAAAATAGACACATCAGGACAAGTAATTTGGTCAACATTATTTGGCGGAATGGGAGGTGAACTAGGAATTGATGCTTCAATTGATTTAAATAATAATATTATTGTTGGAGGGCAAACAAATAGCTCTAATTTCCCATTTACTTCAGGCGCTTTCCAGCCATTGCCATTAGGTGGTAATGATGCATTTGTAGCTAAATTCAATTCCAATGGTCAATTATTATGGGCAACCTGTTACGGAGGAACTTCTACTGAAGATGCACATGCCATTACAAGCGATTATGAAAATAATGTGATAATAACAGGAATGTCAAACAGTAATGATTTAACCATAAGTGCTACTGCCTTACAATCAAACAATAATGGTTTTTTTGATATATACATCGCAAAATTTTCATCAAATGGCAACTTTTTATGGGGCACCTATTTTGGAGGAAGCAATTACGATGATATTTACGGAGTTCAAAGCGACTCATCAAACAATTTATATTTTGCAGGTCTAACTTCCAGTGTTGATTTTGTAACAACATCTAATGCTCTTCAATCAAATAAAAATAATGGAACAGATGCTTGTATTTTTAAACTTTCAAAAAACGGACAATTACTCTGGAGTACTTATCTTGGAGGCGATGACGATGATGCTGCAACAAGAATTTATATTGACAAAAATAATAATGTTACAACATTAATTAATACCTATAGCGATACTATAACATTAATTGCAGATACGATATTTTCAAACCATCCAATAAATTTTGAAAAAGTATATATTTTAACTATTGACAGCAGTGGCAATCCATTATGGTCTTCGTACTTTGGAGGAAATAGTATTGACAGAGCTTATGATTTAACAATAACACCAGGCGGCAAATTACTTTTTACAGGAACCACCGAAAGCACTAATCTTCCGGTTACAAGTAATGCTTTTCAATCATCAAAAAATTTATATGTAGATTCTTATGTAGGCATTATTCATTCGCCTCTTTATTTTACAGATACTACTAACTTAAATACAAGTATTCAAATACAAAAAAAGAAAAACGACAAAGTGATGTTTCCAAATCCCGCCAGTGAATATGTATGCTTGAGTGAAAATTTTATTAACTATGAATTAAGCATTCTTAATGCAAACGGAGCACTTATTAAACATGAAAAAATAGCTCAAAACTGTTTTGATATAAAAGCATTAAATCCGGGGCTTTATATTTTTGAAATAAAAGCACAAGAAAATATTATCAGAGAAAAAATCATTAAATATTAAATTCAATATTAATTTTTGCTCCATTTTCAAATGTATAATTTACGGTAGCATTAATTTGCTCTGCCAAAGAAAATATTATGGAAGAACCTAAAGATGTATCATTGTTTTTAAAATTTTCAAAATCATAACCGGGTCCATTATCCTTAATAATTAATTGATACATATTACAAGATTTATTAAAAACAATTAATAAATAAGGTTTGTCCACCTTTAAAAAGGCGTGTTTAAAAGAATTCGTCAGAATTTCATTAACCAATAAGCCTAATGGTAATGCAATACCAATCTGTAAAACTACATTATCAACGAATAGTTGGGTATTAACTTCATTTTTTAATTGATAGGATTTTTTGATATTATCTATTAAATCGGTAAGATATTTATTAAAATCAATTGACGAAAAATCATCATTTTTATACAATCTTTCATGTATTAGTGCCATTGAATGAATACGACTTCTGCTTTCTTCAAACAATAAATAATCATCTGGATTTTTTACTTTTTCTGATTGTAACATTAATAATCCGGAAACAATGGCTAAGTTGTTTTTTACGCGATGATGAATCTCAGAAAGCAAAACTTCTTTTTCTTTTAAGGTATTTTTTAAATTTTCTTCGGCTAATTTTATTGTAGTAATATCTCTTGAAGAGCCAAGAATTCTTATAACTTTTCCATAATCATTTTTAATAGGAGTAAGTATTGTAAAATACCACAAACTAGAGTTATCCGGTAAAATTATATGCTCTTCATATTTAACTATTTCGCCTTTATTTACACATTCATTATACTTACTTAATGGAAATTCTCTATATTCAGGAGGCAGTATTTCATCAATATATCGTCCTTTTATTTCTCCAAAAAATGGAACGGAAACAGCATAATGTACAGGATTAGTTTCTTCAAGTAAAAATCTATCATCTATAATTTTTAACAGAAACACTCCATCGGGTGTAGAATTAAAGATACTTAAGTATTTCTGTTCATTTTCTTTTAATTTAAATTCTATTTCTTTTTTTTCTGTTATATCCGTTATTCTTATAAGCTGTACCTGTATCGAATCTATTAAAATATTTTTTATTGAAATTGCCCCCCAGAAAATTTTTCCTTTTAAAGAAATAAATTGCGATTCTGATTCCCAAACACCTTCTTTTTCTAATTTACTTTTTATAGAAAGATAATCAGACAAAAATACTTTATCATTAAACAAATATTTTCTCGAAAAATTGATAAGGTCGTTTCCTTCTTGAATTTCAAATAACTCTAATGCTTTTTGATTAGCTTTTATAATCTTACCTGTTTTATTATCTAACAATATTATTGCATCAAACGAATTATCAAATATTGATTTAAACTGACTTTGAAGATTTTCTTGTATGGTTAAAAAATCTTGTTGCGTTTTATTTTGAGCTAAAATAAATAGATACAAAATAATAATTGAGCCAAAAGTTGAAAACACTTTATTTGCAATATCCAAGATAAATATGAAATTCTCATTCGGATTTTGAATATAAAAAAGACTGAAATTTGTAAAATGTAGAATTGCCAATGCTATTATAGAAACAGCCAAATAAATAATAATGTGAAATTTTTTCTTTAAATCAATTACTAAGAAAGGAATTAATGATACCGGAAATAATAGTAAATGAATTTGTGTTTTAGACCCAAAAAAAGAAGATGCTATAAATATATTAGTTACTAAGGTTGCATATAATAAAAGCCTTGCCGTTGCATAATTGTATTTATTAATGTATATAACGCTTATATATATTGTGGCTGTTATACAATTTATAATAAATAATTTGTAAAAACTAAAAGTTAAATAAATGATATTGTAAAAAATGCAAAAGCATACTGCTGAAAGTGCTAGAAAGTTGGTAAACCAAATTCTTTCTATTTCTTCTTTTTTAAATTCGGGTTTAGCTCCTGTGTAAAGTAGTTTATTGAAACAATTTTTTAATTTAAAATACATAGCTCATAAAAGTAATATTAAATTTCAAAGTGTAGATTTTAACAAAAGAAATTTGTATTTTTATTGGTGTGATAAATTACTACCACATATTAAATGTTAGCAAAAATGCAACTTCGGAAGAAATTAAAAAAGCGTATCGCAAATTAGCCTTATTATATCATCCAGATGTAAATTGCGATAATGATTCTAATTCGAAATTTATTTTAATAAATAAAGCATATAATATTTTAATTGATCCACAAAAACGTAAGCAATACGATTTAAGCCTTGAATTAGGAATAACTTTCGAAATTTTATTAAAAAAACAGGAAAAAGAACAAAGAGAACGGAGTAAAAAATATGGTACTGCTCATAAATTTAAGGAAGTTTATCATACCTATAAAAAACAAAGTGAATATAGCCATGAAGATGAAAAACAGTTTTTACAACTTGAAAAAATGTTGTTTTTTATTTTGATAACAATTGCCTGCTATGGTGCTTATTTCGGTATTAAAAAATTCTTTTTTGAAGAATGGGAACACTTTGAGCTCCCTGTAGCAGGATTTGTTTTTGCATTACTATTCCCTACTCTGCTAATTTATGGGTACAGGGTAATATATAAGCGTAAGTATTAATTAAAAAAAGATATAGGCAATTAATATGGCTGATATAATTCCGGCAATATCTGCAACTAATCCTGCTCCTGCCGCATAACGTGTGTTACGAATATTTACCGAACCAAAATAAACCGCCAAAATATAAAAAGTAGTATCTGTAGCGCCTTGCATAATAGACGACAAGCGCCCTGCAAATGAATCTACTCCATAAGCATTCATTGTGTCAAGCATCATTCCTCTGGCTCCGCTACCGCTTAAAGGTTTCATAATGGCTGTTGGCAAAGCTGGAATAAAATCGGTATTAATGTTTAACCATTGAAAAAATATGGCAATAGCATCGGTTATGAATGTTAATGCTCCTGAGGTTCTGAAAACCGCAATTGCAACCAAAAAGGCTACGAGATAAGGAATAATTTTAATGGCTACCCCAAATCCGTCTTTAGCTCCTTCTATAAAAGAATCGTAAACATTTACTTTTTTATAAAATGCTATAGAAATAAACGAAACAATAATTGCCATTAAAATAAAACTACTGCCAACCGATGAAACTGTATTAATCTGCTCTTGCGACAACGTGTTTAACCAATACATAAAAAGTGCTATTAAAGTACTTGCACCTGCGATTCCACCTATCAACCATTTATTTAGCAAATTAATTTTCTGTATTAACGAAACGGTAATTATTCCAGCTATAGTAGAAAAAAATGTAGCTAATAAAATAGGTAAAAAAACATCGGCAGGATTGGCTGCGCCAAGTTGAGCGCGATATACCATTACACTTACAGGTATTATCGTTAAGCCTGAAGTGTTTAATACTAAAAACATTATTTGCGCATCCGATGCTTTATCTTTATCGGGATTTAAATCCTGCAAAGTATTCATGGCTTTTAATCCCATTGGGGTTGCCGCATTATCCAGACCAAGCATGTTGGCAGAAAAATTCATCATCATTTGCCCCATTACAGGATGCCCTTTAGGGATTGATGGAAATAATTTACTTAAAAAAGGATTGGTAATTTTTGCCAGAAAATTAATCATGCCGGCATTTTCGCCTATTTTCATAATACCCATCCATAGGGTTAAAACGCCTGTTAATCCAAGTGAAATTTCGAATGCGGTTTTAGAAGTTTCAAAAGTTGTTTTTATTAATTCAGGAAATACATTCATATCGCCCAATAAAAACAACTTTACACTTGCTACCACAAATGCTACAATAAAAAAAGCTATCCAGATATAATTTAGTATCAATTGAGAATGTTTTTAAACTAAGCTATATAATTTACACTATAATTTTAAGTTTCAGCACATTTTGGGTTTTATCTGTTATTTTAAACAAATCACTGATTCTATATCCAACAAGCCATACAATTTCATTGTCAGATAAAAGCACAAATGTGTTTTCTTTTTCAAGTAAAGATATTTTTTCGTCTATTAAAAAATCGCTTACTTTTTTTCTTCCTTTCATTCCTAAGGGAACAAAACTATCTCTTGTTTTCCATTTTCTTAGTTCAAGCGGCCATTTAATTTTATCGGCATCAATAAAGGCAATTATTTTTTCATTTGTAAATTCAACCTGATTACTTTCTATTTGCTCAACTTTTAAATTTATTGGAAAATAAATTTCTGAATCCTCTTGAGTAACAAACACCGATGTTATAACATCATTTTTAGTTTTTTCAGCAATTATCAATTCACTTCTGTTTAATACTGCTCTGTATTGATGGGTGTAAAAAGTTTTTCCACTTTCTTCCGACTTCACTATTTTAACAACTTCATTTTTATGAAAACCAAAAGGCTTTAATAATTGAAACAATACATCACCTGCCATTGGATGCTGCTTCAGTAAAGTTAAATCAACAATAAATTTATCTCCAGCCTTTCGCACAAAAGTGCTCGCCTCTTTATGCAGCATATACTGAAATAGCGTGTAATCATTTTTTAAATACTCAATACTTTGAAGCAATCCCTTATAGCTGCGATTATCCAGTTTTTGCACGACAGGAATTAATTCATGACGAATTTTATTTCTTAAATAATCAGTCGCTAAATTACTACTGTCTTCTCTGTAAGAAAGTTTAAACGTAGTGATATGCTTCTCAATTTCTAATCGCGATGCAAATAAAAGCGGACGAACAATATCGTTTGAAACAACAGCAATTCCCGTTAATCCGGCCAATCCTGAGGTTCTGAATAAATTAATAAAAAAACTTTCTACTGAATCATCCTGATGATGCGCTGTGAGAATTTTAGAAAAGCTGTGTTGTTCTTTTAATTCTCTGAACCACTTATATCGCAATTCGCGCGCTGCTTCTTGAATACTTAATTTATTTTCTTCGGCATATTGAGTGGTGTTAAATTCTTTCTCAAAATAATTTACACCTAATGTTGTTGCAAATTGTTTTACAAACAAGGCATCTTCATCACTTTCATTTCCACGCAATTTAAAATTGCAATGCGCTATGGAAAAATTGTATTCTGCCAATGAAAGTAAATGTGCCAAACATACTGAATCTTTACCTCCGCTAACAGCCACCAGTAAAGGCTCGCTGCGTTCAAAAAGCTGTTGCGACTTTACAAAGTGAAGAAATTCTGCAAGCATCCGGTTGGGTTATTGGTTATTGGTTATTGGTTAAAAGAATTTGATTGAGATTAGTTGAAATTTGTTGAGATTAATTGTTCAATATTCATATTATCACATTTGCACATCAATTCATTGGCATATTTACACATCAATAAATTATCAAATTACCCCTTTCCTCTAACCTGCTTTTCAATTAAATCCCACATTTCTTGAGGTACTGCATCAAATGCGTTAAACTCGCCTGCGCCATATAACCACTCTCCTCCATCTATAGTAACCACTTCGCCATTTATATACGAAGCAAAATCAGATACCAAATAACAGGCAAGATTTGCCAGTTCGTGATGTTCGCCATAGCGCTGTAATGGAATACGTTTTTTTGGATCCATTAATTTTGTTGCAGCTTCAGGAAACAAACGACTAAAAGCGCCCTCTGTTGGAAATGGTCCTGGTGCAATGGCATTTAAACGAATACCATATTTGCCCCACTCTGCAGCCAAGGAACGTGTAAGCGCCAATACTCCAGCTTTAGCGCAAGCTGATGGAACCACATATCCGGAGCCTGTCCAGGAATATGTAGTAACTATGCTTAATACGCTTGCTTTTCTTTTTTCTGCTATCCACTTTTTACCTAATGCAAGTGTGCAATTATAACTTCCTTTTAAAACTATATCTACAATAACATCAAATGCCTTATTGCTCAATCTCTCGGTAGGACTAATAAAATTGCCTGCTGCATTATTTACCAATACATCAATACCACCAAATTTTGCATAAGCAGCTTCAATTACTTTTTCTACCTCATCGTATTTGCGCACATCGCAGGCAAGTCCTAAAACCTGTCCGCCATGTTGCTGCATCATGTCGCTGGCAGCTTTTTCAATTACATCTTGTTTTCTGCTGCATATTACTATATTGGCACCCAGTTTTAAAAATGCTTCTGACATACTTCTTCCTAAGCCTGTACCTCCTCCGGTTACCAGTATTGTTTTGCCTTGCAAGGCATTTTCTTTTAGCATTAATTCCATAGTTTTCTTTTTTATTCTACTCCTGTAACAAGCACATCAATAATGTGCATACATTTTAAGGGAAGTTTTTTCTTTTTAATATACCCATCTATGTGCATAAGGCACGAAAGGTCTGTTGAAATTAAATATTCGGCACCGGTAGCCAGAGCGTTTTCTACTTTTTGTTCTGCCATGGCTACGGCTATCGGTTCAAATTTAACGGAAAACATTCCGCCAAAACCACAGCAGGTTTCGCAATCATTCATTTCTATAAATTCTAAACCTTTTACTTTTTCGAGCAATACACGTGGTTCGCGCTTTATACCGTATTCTCTCAATCCGGAGCAGGAATCATGAAAAGTAGCTTTGCCTTCGAGCTTTGCACCTAAATCGGAAATTTTTAAAACATTTACCAAAAAATCGGTAAACTCATAAATGTTTTTACGCACTTGTTTATACTCATTATGCAAAACTGAATTGTGAAACATTTCGGGATATCCGTTTTTCACAAAACCGGCACAGGATGCCGAAGGCATAACAATAGGGCGATTTTCAGGAAATTCCCGAATAAATTTTTCTCCTATTTCTTTACAGTGATCCCAAAATCCTGCATTAAAAGCAGGCTGACCGCAGCAGGTTTGCTCTACATTATAATTTACGCCACAACCTATGTGCTCGAGTATTTTTACCATATTCATCCCCGTTTGCGGATATATCTGATCTACAAAACAGGGAATAAAAATATCTACTACCATTAATTAGTTTTTTGATGTTGGATAGTTAATGCATTATTAATCCGCAACAAAAGTAAGAAACCTATCAGGAAAAACAGAAATAAAGCAATAACAGAATTTCGCATACTGTCTGATACTTCTTCTATTATTCCAAAAAGCCCCATTCCGAGTACAATTCCCAGTTTTTCGCAAATATCATAAAAGCTGAAATACGAAGCATGGTCAATGGTTTCAGGCAAAAGTTTTGAATAAGTGGAACGCGACAAGGATTGTATGCCTCCCATTACCAAACCGACAAAAAATGCCAAAACATAAAACTGTACTGCCGATGTAACAAAGTAAGCCATAAAACAAATGCCAATCCAAAGCAAAGTAGCAGCTCTTAAAACATAAATATTGCCATATTTACCCGATAGACCAGAAAACAAATACGCACCGCCTATTGCTACAAACTGAATAATTAAAATGGTCATTATTAATTCGCCCGACTCTAATTGCAGTTCCTTACTGCCAAAAAGTGTAGCTACCAGCATTACCGTTTGCACGCCCATGTTGTAGCTAAAAAAAGCGCTCAGATATTTTTTGAGTGTAGGATTGTCTTTTAGTTCCTTCCATACCTTTTTCAATTCCATGTAACCTTTCAGTAAAATATTCCCTTCGGGTTTACGATTAAAAACATTTTTAGGCAGGTAATAAAAACTGTAATGCGCAAAAACTATCCACCATATACCCGTTGTAAAAAATGATATTCTGGAAGATATTCCCGATAATGAAGACAATACTTTTTCTCTTGCTTCTTCATCTGTTAGTTGAGTTTCTAAAAGTTTTAATTCACTTATTCTGCCTGCCACATCATAAAACATATCGGGCATTAAAATGAGTATTAAGTTAAGTATTAAAAGTATGGCACCTCCAATATATCCTAATGAATAGCCTTTTGCGCTCACGCGATCTTGCATATCGGGGGTAGCAATTTCGGGCAAATAGGCATTATAAAAAACAATGCTTCCGGAATAACCGACACAAGCAAAAACAATGGTAAGTATGCCTATCCATAAATTTTCAATACCTGTAAATAATGCCATAAATGAACATGAAATTGCTCCCATGTAACAGAAAAACATCATAAATCCTTTTTTCTTGCCACCATAATCGGCAATGCCCGAAAGTAGTGGAGCTACAGCTGCTATTAATAAATAAGCAAATGCCATGGCGTAGGTATAAAGAGCTGTATTTTTAAAATTCATGCCTAAAAACTGCACCATATCAGACTCTTGATGCGTGGTAACTGCCGTATAATAAATAGGAAAAATAGTTGATGTAATAACAAGCGGGTACACTGAGTTTGCCCAGTCGTACATTGCCCATGCGCGAATAATTTTTGGATCATTTTTTTGCACAGGGAAAGGTAGTGATTTTTTTAGTTATTTAGTTAAAAGCCACAAGCCATTAGTTTTTAGTCGTTAGTTGCTAGGCGTAATTCGTTAGGCGTAAGTTGCTAGTCATTAGTGGTAAGTCAGAAAAGTTAAATTTTAGTTTTTAGTCTTTAGGCGCTAGGCGTAAGTCATGAGTCGTAAGTGGTAAGTAAGAAAAGTTAAATTTATGAGTTACGAATTAAGACTTTTAGAATTTAGAGCTTAGAATTTGGAATTTTCCAATCTGAAATCTGCAATTTTTCAATCCCAACATAATACTTTGTGCTTTACACATAATACTTTTTTAGAATTTAGAATTTAGAGTTTAGAATTTGGAATTTCCCAATCTGAAATCTGCAATTCAAAAAAAATAATCTCAACGAGTTTCCACTAATTTCTATCAATTTCAACATTAACACTTTAACACATTAATACTTTCTAACAATAAATCTTTCTATCTGTATGTAATTTTTCAATTAATAATCAAAAAGTACGTATATTTTTTATATATTTGTACGTATTAAATTACGAATATGGACAATAAACTTACATTAAAGCTAAACCAAACAATTATTGAACAGGCAAAAGAATATGCAAAAAAGAAAAACACCAGCCTGTCGAAATTAATTGAAGCTTATTTAGGAATGCTGGTTGAGCCGGAACAAGAAAAAGAAATTACACCTTTGGTAAAATCTTTATCGGGAGTAATTAATCTTCCCAAAAACTATAATGAAAAAGATGCATACAAAAAGCATCTTTTAAACAAATACAAAAAATAAAACATGACAAAAGTATTTGTTGATACAGATGTTTGCATAGATTTACTTTCGGGAAGAATGCCTTTTAACAGCAGTGCAGAAGAATTATTTTCGATGGCAGATTTAGGGAAAATAAAAATTTATGTTTCTGCACTTTCATTTGCAAACATTGATTGTGTAATTCGTTCGCAATATTCAGGAAGTAATTCGCGAAAAATAATTGCACAGTTTAAAACACTGGTTAATGTACTTGCTGTTGACGGCAAAACAATAGACTTGGCAATAGCCAGCAATTTTTCCGATTTTGAAGATGCAATACAATATAGCTGCGCAATTGAAAATAATCTGAAAATATTAATTACTCGCAACATAAAAGATTACAAAAAAGCCTCTATATCTATTTTAACTCCCGAATCCTTTATTAAACAGAAACAATAAATCGCTAAAGGATATTTATGAATTTATGAATTAAGATTTAAGATTTTTAGAATTTAGAATTTCCCAATCTGCAATTTTTTAATCCCAACTTAATACATTGTACTTTATACATAATACAATTTTTAGAATTTAGAGTTTAGTATTTGGAATTTTCTAATCTGTAATCTGCAATTTGTAAATTAAATAAAACAATAAATCTATATGAGTTTCAACTAATTTCTATAAATATCAACAAATCTCCCTTTTATAAATTACCAATTTTTGGTACATTTGTTTAAACTTAAAAAATATGAGTAAAAACACTTCTATATCGCTTGGCAGTTATTTTGAGGAATTTATTCAAAACATGTTGCAACAAGGTCGTTATAAAAATACGAGCGAAGTAATTCGGGCGGGATTACGCTTATTGGAAGAAGAAGAGCAAAAAACCATAGCGCTAAAAAATGCTATTCAGGAAGGCATAAATAGCGGAACTGCTAAAAACTTTAATCCCGAAGAGCATTTAAAAAAATTAAAAGCTAAGAAAAAATAAATGCCTAATATTAAGTTTACAAATAAGGCTGTTTTAGACCTTACGAAAATATGGGAATACACAAAATCTAAATGGTCGGAAAAGCAGGCTGAAAAATACTACAGGCTAATTATTAACTCTTGCAATCAAATCTCTGATAAACCCGAAATAGGGAAAGACTACCCGGAAATACTGCCCAATTTAAAAGGGCTGAAAACAGCGAAACATATTATCTTTTACCGCAGCAATCAAAACAATGATATAGAAATAATCAGAATTCTGCACGAAAAAATGGATTTAAAAAGTAAACTTTAATTTCAACAATTTAAGATTTTTGAATTTGGAATTTCCCAATCTGTAACCTGCAACTTTACAATCTCAACATAATACTTTCTAATTTATACTTAATTCTTTTTTAGAATTTAGAGTTTAGTATTTGGAATTTTCCAATCTGCAATCTGCAATCTGCAACTTTACAATCTCAACAGAATACTTTGTACTTAATACAATTTTTAGAATTTGGAATTTTCTAATTTTGAATTTGCAATTACTTCAAATCGCTTATAATTTTAGCAATACTAGCCTTAAGAAGAGGTAAGTGATTTTTGCATACATCAAAAATAATTTCTGACTCTAGTTTTTCGTAATGATGAGAAATAATATCTCTGAATCGGATAATCTTCACCCACTCAACATCACTATATTTTTCAAAGGTTTCTGGTGATTTATTTTCAATTTGCTTTAAACTTTCGCCTAAGGCTTGCAATCGCATCATGGTTGCGTCAAAAATCAACTCCCCATTTTTGATGAGTATAAAACTCTTCGTGATGCCTTATTTTAGAAACATACTCCTCTACTTTAGCAATATGCTCTAAAGCGCCCTCTAATTTAGCCAGCAGCACATTTTTATCAAGCATAAATCAACTCGTTTTGAATAGTCTCAAAAAATCGTTTTGATAAAAATTTATGCTTACAAATAATATCTACTTTTCTGTTAAGCTTTTTTTCAAGATATAAGTAAACATCCATTAATGCATTATAGCTAGGGTGCTTAAACTTAATGAGTAAATCTACATCGCTGCCCTTATTAGCAGTATTTTTAGCATAAGAGCCAAACAAGGCAATTTCCTCTACACCATAAGCATTACGCAAATGCTCCTTTTCTGCTTTTAATATATTTAACACCTCATTCATTTACACAAATTTAGTTTATTATTTTTATTTGTAAATATGAAATTTGAATAATTCATCTCTAAAAGTTTCTATCAGTTTCAATCAATTTCAACTTTCAACCTTAAACTCTTTCTAACTATTAAT
>CALKJP010000084.1 GCA_937995645.1 uncultured Bacteroidia bacterium | reverse complement strand
AATGTGCTTGAAAATATTGAACTGGCATCGTGGCTGGCTACAAAAAAAAAGCAAAGCCAAAGAGCAAAAGAAATTTTATCGCAACTCGATTTATCGGCTCATTTATATAAAAAACCAACGGAATTAAGTGTAGGTCAGCAGCAACGAGTATCTATTGCCCGCTCCATTATTAACGAACCGAAATTAATTTTGGCAGATGAGCCTACCTCTAACCTGGATGATGAAAACTGTTTTAATGTTGCAACATTATTAGAAACAACGGCTAAAAAAGTAAATGCAGCATTAATAATAGTTACACATGATAATCGCCTGAAAGATAAATTTCCAAACTGTTTAAACTTGGTATGATACTTAAAACTGTTATAAAAAACATCCGGTTTAAGCCGCTTAATGCCTTTTTAAGTATTCTATTGCTTACCGCAGGAATAGGTATCATATCATTACTCATACTTGTTCAAGAACAGTTTGAAAAAAAATTTTCGCGCAATCTCGAAGGAATTGATTTGGTAATGGGTGCCAAAGGAAGCCCACTGCAAATAATACTTTCTGCTGTTTACCAAATTGATACACCTACTGGCAATATTAAGTATCAGGAAGCAAAAAAATGGATGAAACATCCGTTTGTAAAAACAGCTATACCCCTTGCCTATGGGGATTCTTACATGGGTTTTAATATTGTTGGTACCGAACCTATATATATTGAAAAACAAAATGCCCAAATAAAAGAAGGAAAATTATTTGAGAAAAATTTAGAAGTTGTACTGGGATCCGATGTTGCAAAAAAATCAAAATTAAAAATTGGCGATACCTTTTTTGGTATGCACGGTATGGTTAGCAATGATGAAGGACACAAGCACAAAGAACATACTTACGTGGTTGTAGGAATTCTTCAACCTACCGGAAAAATTATTGATAAATTAATATTATGCAATATAGAAAGTGTATGGCTGATACACGAATCGCATGAGCATGATGAAGAGGAAGAAACGGAAGAACATGTTCATGACGAAGCATGCAATCATTCTCATAACGATGATGAAAATGATAAAATAATTGAAGAAGAAAAAGAGATAACGGCAGTTTTATTTGAGTTTAAAAACAAAATAGCCATTATTCAATGGCCACGATTGGTAAACGAAAATACCAATATGCAAATAGCCTCACCGACAATTGAAATAAACCGACTTTTCACGCTTTTTGGAATTGGCATTGATACCTTAACTTACTTGGCATGGGGAATTATGTTTATTTCTTTTTTGAGCATATTTATTTCATTATACAACATTTTAAAGGAACGCACATACGAATTAGCATTAATGCGTATTTCGGGAGCATCACGTTTTCAATTATTACAATTGGTTTTAATTGAAAGTTTATGCTTATGTTTAGTTGGCTTGTTTTCCGGAATTTTAATTAGCAGAGTTGCACTGTTTATTATTTCACAAGCTGCAGAAGAGCAATTCAAATTGTCGTTTAATCCATTTGAAATAATATGGAACAAGGAATTACCATTTATTGTTATAACATTAATTCTTGGAATTATCTCTGCTCTTATTCCTGCAATAAAAGCATATCGTATTAATATTTCAAAAGTTTTGGCCAATGCTTAATTATATCATATTTCCTTTTTTCAGTTTTATTATCAGCACATTGATTTTTTTCAATGTTCCTGTCAGCTATACCAATGCACCAATACAATCAAAAGGCATGGATACGGTTACCTGGGAAATGATGGCCAATATTTCATTTAAGAAAAAACAACATCCGGAATATGGTGTTGTAAAATATCCGGTTGTAAACGAACAGTTAAAAGCCTTAAACAAAAAGAAAATTGTAGTAAGCGGGTATATTATTCCACTTGATCCTGACACTTATGTATTAAGCAAATATGTTTTTGCATCGTGTTTTTTTTGTGGCGGTGCAGGTCCCGAAACCGTAATGGGAATTGAGTTTAAAGATTTAAAAAAACGTTTAAAAACCGACCAGTATGTAGTGCTTACCGGTACTTTTGAAGTAAATGAAACCGTTGTAGAAGACTGGATTTATCACATTAAAAATGCGCAGATAGTTGAGATGAAGTAAACTAAAACTTTTCATTAACTCCTAATCCAAATAAGGCAAAATCGTATTTAACCGGATCGTTTGCATCAAGCGCTAAAAGCGAATTGGTAAGCTCTTCGGCAGCTTTTCTGTCATCTTGTTTTCTGTGTAATAAACCTAATTTACGAGCTACCCTTCCACTATGTACATCTAAAGGGCAAATCAATTGTTTAGGCTGAATAGTATTCCAAATTCCAAAATCAACACCTTGTTTATCTTTACGCACCATCCATCGTAAAAACATGTTAATGCGTTTTGCTGCCGAACCACTATCAGGATTGGAGAAATGTTTTTCAGTACGAATTAAATGCTTGTATGCAAAAAATTGCTTTCTGGCTCGTACAATGGCTGGCATTACATTTTTTTCGTTTGTATATACTTTAAATAAACCTTCCAAACCATTTTTATTTGTATAAAGCTGTTTTAAAGCGTACAGAAAATATTGGCAATCGCTACCTTTAAAGGTACGATGCACAAATTTTTCAAATGGTTTAAAATCTCGTTTTTTTGCATTTATTATAAAATCATGCGGAGCAAAATCCATCAGCTTTACCAGTTTTTGTCCGTTTTGTATGATGGATTTTCGTTGCCCCCACGCAATGATTGCCATTAAAAAAGCGCTTATCTCAATGTCTTCTTTTTTGCTAAATAAATGAGGAATACAAATTGGATCATTTTCAATAAATGAAGGCTGATTATAAAGCCTTACTTTATCTTCTAAAAATTCTTTTAAAAGAGCTTGGCCTAATTTCATTTAATCAACAATCGTGTTCAATAAATTCAAGCTTCTCAGTATCAAACCCTTGATTTTTAGCCTGTAAAATTAAATTTTGAATAATTTCAGAATCCAGTTTTTTCTCGCGAGATAATATCCATAAATACTTACGATTAGGATGCCCCACCATGGCATGTTGGTAATTATCATCTAATGCGATTATCCAGTAATCTGCAGAAAATGGCCAAAAAAAACGAACCTTTAGTTTTGCATTTTCTTTTTCATCTGCAACCCATGCTGTACCTTTTATTTCGCTAATTTTTGAAGCATCAGAAATTTTATGACCTTTATTCCAGACTTCAATTTTTCTGTTTTCCTTTAAGGTATAAGTTGCAGTTACGCACTTAAGCGAACTTTCAAAACTGCTTGGAAATCGAGCAATTTCGTACCATGTTCCGCTATATTTTTCGAAATCTACTTTTTTAACAACCTGTAAATCTTTATTGCTTGAACAAGCAAAGCTCAATAGAGCTATCATAGTAAAAAATAAAATGTTTAATGTTTTTCTATTATATAGCATAGGTTGTTTGTATTTCTTTTAAAACATCTTCTACACTTTTTTGTGCCTTGTAAAAATCAAGCAATTTGTGCAAAACCCTTTCTACAACAGCATCAGGGCATGATGCTCCACTGGTTAAAATTATGGTTGGCTTATCTTTTTTTGGAAGAAAATCTTTGGTAACTAAATGCTTTTTTTCTTTATAATTAAAATGATGAATTTCTTCGTTCGACTTTATTTCATGTTCGTTGCAAATAAAATACGTAGGAAATTTACGCTCCAGCAATTCTACTAAATGCGAAGTATTTGAACTGTTATATCCCCCAACAACTATAGCTATATCGGCATCTTGATTTAACAACCCATAAGTTGCATCCTGATTATCGTTGGTTGCATAACACAAGGTATCACGCGTATCGGCAAAGTGATTTTTATAATTAGCCTCGCCATATTTTTCAGTTATAACCTGTTTTAAAAATTCGGCTATTTCCTGTGTTTCGGTAGCCAGCATGGTAGTTTGATTTACTACACCAATTCTATTTAAGTGTTTTTCCGGATCAAAACCTTCTGAATAACGATTTTCAAATAACTTATAAAAATCATCACTTGTTAATTCTCCTTTTATAATTGCTGCCAGTTTTTGGGCATCATCCATATCTTTAATGATTACCGATGGTGCATTAGCCTTACTATGCGAAAAGGTAGCACGTGTTTCTTCGTGGCGATGCTTACCATGTATGATAATGGTAAACTCTTCAACACCCAGTTTTTCAGATTTTTTCCAAACGCGTTCTACAAATGGGCATGTGGTATTGTATTTATTAACTTCAATTCCTTTAGATGCAAGCTTTTCTTCTATTTCAAGCGTTGTTCCAAATGCAGGAATAATAACAATATCATCACTGGTAACTTTATCAATATCATACAAAACATTACCTTCAGTATCCATTAAGAATTGTATTCCTCTTTCCTGTAAATCCTTATTAA
>CALKJP010000083.1 GCA_937995645.1 uncultured Bacteroidia bacterium | reverse complement strand
TGAAAGTATTATTTGCAGTGGGCTTCCTTTGGCACCCATTACCAAATCAATTCCTTCGAGATTGCGCGAAAATTTTTTTTCAAACTGTTCTTGAACAAGTATGAGCAAAGAAATAATACCAATACCCGCTGTAAGAAGTATAATGCTCAATAATGCATTGAGAGGCTTAAACCAGATATTTCTTATGGCAGTTTTAAGTATCATTTTAATTGAATACTATTTGGGAATTTATCTTTTAAGCGACTATCGTGTGTAACTATTATTAATGCTGCATTTACTTTTTTAGCCGTAGTTTCTAATAATGTTGCAACATTAAAACAGTTTTCATCATCTAAATTAGAGGTAGGCTCATCGGCTAAAATTAGCTTTGGCTCATTGATAATGGCACGGGCAATAGAAACGCGTTGTTGCTGACCTACGCTTAATTCTGTTGGTTTTTTATATAAATGAGCCGATAAATCGAGTTGCGATAAAATTTCTTTTGCTCTTTGGCTTTGCTTTTTTTTTGTAGCCAGCCACGATGCCAGTTCAATATTTTCAAGCACATTGAGCGATGAAATAAAATTCGCTTTCTGAAAAACAATACCGATATGTTGTCCGCGAAATTTATCTAACTGCTTTTCACTTAGTTGTGTAATGTCGGTATTAACTATTTCAATAATTCCTTTTTCAGCTTTTAAAATACCGGCAAGTAAGTGTAAAAGAGTAGTTTTGCCTGTTCCAGATTTGCCACTTATTATTAGCACTTCTCCTGCTTTACAATTAATTTCAGGAAATTGAAAATGTATAGAAGCATTATAAGAAAAGTGCAGGTTTTTAGCGCTTACCATCGCTTTATTTTTTTCTGAAAAAAATTTGAATGGGAACTCCTGTAAAATTAAACTTTTCTCGCAACTGATTTTCCAGATAGCGTTTATAAGGCTCTTTTATATATTGAGGTAAATTACAATAAAAGGCAAATGTAGGTGAGTGGGTAGGTAATTGTGTACAGTATTTTATTTTAATGTATTTCCCCTTTACTGCGGGAGGCGGATAGTGTTCTATAACGGGAAGCATAATTTCGTTGAGTTCATGCGTAGGTATTTTTTTTGTTCTATTTTCATACACTTGCATAGCTACTTCCAGAGCTTTTAAAATACGTTGCTTGGTTATGGTAGATGTAAATAATATTGGTACATCTCTAAATGGTGCAATACGATTTCTTATTTCCTCTTCAAAACGTTTTAGCGTTTTAGAATCTTTGTTTTCTATTAAATCCCACTTATTAACTAAAATAACAATACCTTTTCTGTTGCGTTCTGCCAGATGAAAAATATTCAAATCCTGCGATTCAATTCCTTGTGTTGCATCGATTAAAAGAAAACAAACATCGCAATATTCAATCGCTTTAATACTACGCATAACTGAATAGAACTCAAGGTCTTCATCTACTTTTGATTTTTTACGTAATCCTGCTGTATCAATCAAAATCATATCATAACCAAAAGCTGTAAAACGTGTATCTATTGCATCGCGCGTAGTTCCGGCAATGGGCGTAACTATGTTTCTGTCTTTTCCCAGTAAGGCATTCAGTAAAGATGACTTTCCAACATTAGGGCGGCCAACTATTGCAATACGTGGAATTTCCTCATCAAATTCGTCTTCCTTATCTTCTTTAAATGTTGCTACCAAAGTATCTAATAATTCTCCTGTTCCGCTGCCATTAACTGCTGAAATGCCATGCACATCGCCCAAACCAAATTCGTAAAATTCAGGAATTTGAAGTAAACGCTCGTTATTATCTACTTTATTTGCAACTACAAAAAGTGGTTTGCGACATTTTTTACGTAATAAATTTGCTACTTCTTTATCATATTCTGTTATCCCGTCATTTACATCCACCAGAAAAATAACGTGTGTAGCTTCTTCAATGGCTATTTCAACTTGTTTTCTTATTTCAGATTCAAAAATATCATTAGATCCTTTTATGTATCCTCCGGTATCAATTACGGTAAATTCTTTGCCTATCCATTCAGCTTTTCCGTAATGACGATCGCGCGTAACTCCGCTGGTAGAATCTACAATTGCTCCTCTGCTTTCTGTTAAGCGGTTAAAAAGTGTTGATTTCCCTACATTCGGTCGTCCTACTATTGCTACAATATTTGCCATGTTTTATGTGTTTAAATAACCGTATCGTTTTAAAATATTTTCGTTGTTTCTCCAGTCTTTGCTTACTTTTACGGTTAAGTCTAAAAAAACTTTTTGTTGTAAAAACTCTTCAATTTCAAGACGTGCCTCTGTGCCTACTTTTTTTATAGCTTTTCCTTTATCGCCAATAATGATTGGTTTTTGTGATTCTCGGGCTACAAAGATAACAGCATTTATTTTAACTATGTTAGGTTCTTCTTTGTAACTTTCAATAATTACTTCGCAGGAATATGGTACTTCTTTTTTATAGTTAAGGAATATTTTTTCGCGTATTATTTCAGCTACAAAAAAACGTTCAGGCTTATCCGTAAGTTGATCTTTAGGGAAATATGGCTCTCCTTCGGGTAAATACTCTTTTATTTTTTCGATTACTAAATCGGTATTTATTTTTTGTAAGGCTGATATAGCTATTATTTCAGCTTTGGGCAGTATTGTTTGCCAGTGTTTTTTTAATTCTTCAATTTTCTCAGCATTTGCCTGATCTATTTTATTTATAATTAATATTACCGGAATATTTGTTTTTTGAACACGTTCCAGTATTTCCGGATTGTTTACTTCTTTTTCAAAAATATCGGTTACAAATAAAATAACATCTGCATCGCTCAGTGCTGTTTTTACAAACTGCATCATGCCTTCATGTAGTTTATATTGAGGTTTTAGAACTCCGGGGGTATCGGAATATACTATTTGAAAATCATCTCCACTTACAATTCCCATTATACGATGCCGTGTGGTTTGTGCTTTGGAGGTAATTATAGAGAGGCGTTCGCCTACTAATGCATTCATTAATGTTGATTTCCCTACGTTGGGATTACCAATGATGTTTACAAAACCTGATTTGTGCATGAAATATTTGTAAAAAAATGTAAAAAAATATTGATTGCAAAGAAAAGAAATATATCTTTGTAGTCCAAAATCGCGGAGTAGAGCAGAGGTAGCTCGTTGGGCTCATAACCCAAAGGTCGTAGGTTCGAGTCCTACCTCCGCTACTAAAAAGTTAAAAGCAGTCCAAACAAGGCTGCTTTTTTTTATATACTTTCTAAGTTTTTTTTAATATGCCATTTACTGTTTATGTATTGTATTCAGAACAATTTAATAAGCATTATGTAGGATTTACAAGCGATATTGAGGCTAGGTTAAAATCGCATAACGAACTATCCACAAAAGGATATACGATAAAATATCGACCATGGAAATTGATTTATACAGAAGAGTATAATGAAAAGAAAGAGGCAATACAAAGAGAAAAGTTTTTAAAATCAGGTAAAGGGCGTGATTTTATAAAAACATTGCCTCATTAAGCTCGTTGTGTCTCCTATCCGCCAGAGGCGGACGTAGGTTCGAGTCCTACCTCCGCTACTAAAAAGTTAAAAGCAGTCCAAACAAGGCTGCTTTTTTTTATATACTTTCTAAGTTTTTTTTAATATGCC
>CALKJP010000082.1 GCA_937995645.1 uncultured Bacteroidia bacterium | reverse complement strand
AAAAGGCTTAGTTCAAAAACCCTATAATTTGCCGGATGGTTCAATGTTACGTTTAACCACTGCAAGATATTATACACCAAGTGGTAGATGCATACAAAAACCCTACGAAGAAGGGAAAGAAGCCTATTATAAAGATTTATCAGAACGTTTTAAACATGGCGAACACTTAAATGCAGATAGCATTAAATTGCCAGATTCTTTAAAATATCAAACATTAGTCAACAAAAGAACCGTATATGGTGGAGGAGGCATTATGCCCGATATTTTTGTGCCAGTAGATACATCGTTTACATCAGAATTTTATACTAAAATACAAAGTAAAGGATTACAAAGTCAGTTTGTGCTTACATATTTGGAAAAACACAGAGAAGAACTTAAAAAGTTGTACACCGATGCAAAATCTTTCAGAGATAAATTTGTGGTAACAAACGAAATATTTGATGAATTTTTAACCTATGCCGAAAAAGAAAATATAAAAGCCGAAGAAGAACATTTAAAACGTTCTCGCAAGGTTATAGAAATGCAGATAAAAGCTTTAATTGGCAGAAATCTGTTTAACGAATCTTTATCTGCTCAAATATTTAATGATAATAACGAAGCATACTTAAAAGCACTGGAAGTATTGCAGGATAAAACTTTTGAGAAAATGAAAATTAAATCGGATGGTAAATACAAATAATTTTATAAACAATTAATTTTGTAACATCATAAAACATATATCAAATAGATGCTATGAAAGAAAATATCAAAATTGGTTTATTAGCAGTAATTGCTGTTACTTTAACAGTAAACACATATCTGCAATTTAATAAAGAAGAAGTAGGAGTGCGTCCCTCAGCCCCAATTAGTAATTTACCTCAAGGTCATTCAATGGATGATGGGCATAATCATGGTACACCTCCTAACAATTTTAAACCGGGTACAAACGAGTTATTGCCTGATGGAGTAAAACCACAAGATGTTCCTGCCGGACCTACTACAAGCATAACTTTTGATACTTACAACCACGATTTTGGAAAAATAAAACAAGACACACAAAATAAAAAGATTTTCAAATTTAAAAATACCGGTAATGAACCTCTAATTATACAAAACGCTACAGGTTCGTGCGGTTGTACAGTTCCAAAATATCCTAAAGAACCAATTCCTCCCGGAGGTTCAGGCGAAATTGAAGTGGAATATAGCCCTGGTAAACAACAAGGTTTACAAAATAAAACAGTTACCATTACTGCTAATACCAATCCTCCAACAACTACGCTTAACATTAGCGCAGATGTTCAAGTTGTACAATAATTAAAATAATAATCTAAATCGCAGGCTCAGTTGAAAAACTGAGCCTGTTGAGTATATGCAAATACAATTTAAAAAATGCTCTTTTGATGAAATTTCGCAGGTTTCAGATTTAGCTACTGAAATTTGGAATGAATATTATCCTTCTATTATTGGTCAGCAGCAAGTTAATTATATGTTGGATAAAATGTACAATGCTGATGCAATGAAAGAGCAAATGCAAATCGGACAAGTATTTTTTCTTGTATTTGTAAATGCACAAGCTATAGGATTTTTTTCATACAGTATTAAAGAAGATAATAGCGGCTTTCTTCATAAGTTTTATATTTTAAAAGATTACAGAGGTAAAGGAGTTGCACGTGAAATTTTAAATTTTCTGGAAATTGAGTTTAAAAAACAATCGGTTAAAACATATCGCTTAACGGTTAATCGCCAGAATGTTCAGGCTATAAATTTTTATTTTAAATCAGGTTTTAAAATAGAGCAGCTTGCCGATTTTGATATTGGAAATAATTTTTTTATGAATGATTTTGTGATGCTTAAACATATTGATTGATGCAAACTCCCATTTTGGTTTTAGATAATTACGACAGCTTTACTTACAATCTTGTTCACTACATAGAAAAGTATTCTACTACAGAAATTCATGTTTATAGAAACGATGAGATTTCTTTATCAGAAATTGATATGTATCAAAAAATAGTATTATCACCAGGACCGGGTTTGCCAAAAGATGCAGGAATTTTATGCGATGTTATTAAACATTTTTCTTTAAGCAAATCTATTCTTGGAATTTGTTTAGGACATCAGGCAATTGCTGAAGTTTTTGGAGGCGAATTATATAATTTGCCAGAAGTTTATCATGGAGTAGGGCATATTGTAAACATTATAAAAGCATCTGCAATAAGTGCCGGAATACCTAAAAAATTTAAAGCTGGGCGTTATCATTCATGGGCAGTTAAAAAAGAAAGTTTACCAGATTGTTTTGATGTTTTAATGGAAGATGAAGATAATGTTATAATGGCCATAAAACATAAAGAATTTGATGTTTATGGACTTCAGTTTCATCCAGAAAGTATTTTAACCGAGTTTGGCGAAAAATTTATTGAAAACTGGCTAAATAAATGTTTTTAACCCCAAAATGTTATAGGGCATTTTTGTTCTTTATAGCGATTAAGATTTTGTAAGATTTTTATTAAAACCAATTTATGCATTAAGAATTTTCTATAAGTATCCAGAAAGACAATTACCTCTGAAGTTTCTGTAACAGAAAAAATATAACTACAGAGTACCACAGAGTACCACAGAGAATCACAGAGAATCACAGAGAACACAGAGAACAACAGAGAACACAGAGAAAATAAACCCATAAAAAACTCCTCCAATATCGTTCATTGCCTCGAGGTAAAACAAATTGGTTGAACCCAAGTGCTTATTTCCATGAATTGATGGTTAAAACACAAATATAAATACTTTGCAGTTTAACCGTTTTTTTTATTTCATAAATTGGCTTAAATTAAGTTATTCCAATAATAATAGTTTATAAAAGAATTTAGTTTAATAACTTAATTTCAACTCTTCTGTTTAACTGTCGGTTTTCCGGATTATCGCTGCCGTCTTCATTGGTGTTAGGTACAGCCGGTTTGCTTTCACCATACATTTGTAATTTAGAACGTGAAGCAGGAATACCTTTGTTTACAATATAATTACGTGCAGCAAATGCTCTTCGCTTAGATAATTCCAGATTATATTGTTCAGATCCTTTAGAATCGGTATGTGCGGAAAATTCTACTTTTGCATTTGGATTAGCTTTCATAATAGCAATAAGTTTATCCAGTTCTTTAACAGATGCTTCGCGCAGAGTAGATTTATCAAAGTCGAAATAAATATTGTTCAAGTTTATTGTTTCACCATCTTTTAATACCATTATTGCAGGATCAACAGGTGTTGTATCTTTTCCTTTATTTTTTCCTTTTGCTTTGCCTTTGGTATCTGTTGCGGCTATTAAAGCATTTTTATCTGGACAAGGTAAATTTAACCCTTTAGGATTAGTAACTAATCTTACCGGTACCATGGTAATAGAGCGTTCAATTTTATAGTATGAATCTTTTTCTTTAGCTACAATGGTATCCGTACGTAAGGTATAACCGTCAGATTCGAAAGAAACACTATAAACAGTTCCCGGAGGTAGTATTAATACATAATTTCCGGTTTTGCTGTTGGGAGTATAAATGCCATACAATTCCTGAGTCGTTTCATCTGTAATAGCAATAGAAACATTGCTAGGAACATTTCCCTCGCAATCGTTTATTGTTCCTTGATATAAAACTAAATCGGGTTCAACAGCATCGAGGAAATTAATCATATATATATCTTTTTCACCAAATCCTTTTTCGTTAAATGAAGAGTAGTAGCCTCTTTTTCCGTCAGGTGATAATACAAAAAATACGTCATCATCGGTAGTGTTAAGAGGATATCCCAAGTTTACAGGTTGGCTCCATTCGCCTTTTTCATCCCGTACAGAGTAGAAAATATCATAACCACCCATGGTGCTGTGTCCTTTAGAACTGAAATAAAGTGTTTTTCCATCAGGATGTATAAAAGGGCCATCTTCATCAAAAGATGTATTGATATTTGGACCTAAATTAGTTGGTAATGACCATTCTCCATTGGGTAATTTTTTGCTTACCCAAATATCGCTTCCGCCCATACCGTCTGCTCTGTCGCTTGTAAAGTATAAGTAGTTTCCATCACTTGATATGCTGGCACTTGGTTCCCAGTTTTTGGTGTTTACATTGTCGCTTAGTTTTACAGGTTTGCTCCATGCATCGCCTTTTAATTTACTTTCATAAATATTTCCATCACCGTAATCATCAATGTAAATATAAAGAGTTTGGCCATCAACAGATAGACCTATGCTGGCTTCGTGTCCTGCAGTATTAATATTATCGCCTATTGATTTTGCTTTTGTCCATTTTCCGTTTTCAAAATAGGAAATGTAAATATCTTCAAAAGGCAACCCATCTGGTGCAATTTGTCCTCCAACATTTTCGGTTCTTCTGGTTGTAAAAATTAAAGTTTTTTCATCTGCAGAAATTACGGGTGCATATTCGGGAGCAGCTGTATTTATATTTTCTCCCAGATTTATTACTTCAATATTTATGGGTTGTTTCACCATTTGTTTAGCAGTGTTTGAAACATTAATGTAATGTATCATTTCTGCTGTTAATTCAGGATTTTCGTCCTGAGCCATTTCTTTTAGCTTTTCAAAATTTTTAATGGCTTCGTCAAACAAGTATCCGATATGATATGCTTGTCCTAAAAATTTGTAAACCATTAATGGAGCTTTTTTTTCTCCGTAAAATTCTTCGCGGTAACGTGGATTTGTTTTTTGTGCTGCTTCTTCTAAATAAGGTATAGCACGTTCTTTTTTATAGGGTGCATTCAAATAGCATAAACCAATATGAAATTTAATATTGGCATTGCTAATACCCATTGAATCGAGTTTAAGGAAAAATGGAAGTGCTGTTTGATAGTCTTCCATATCCATATATTTTACTCCTTCGTAAAATAATTTTTTGGGTTTTTGGGCAAAGCTGAATGAAATAATAAATAAAAAGGCGAAAAGGGTTAAACATTTGTATAACCCTTTAATTACCGTATTTTTCATGGTAAAAATTTTAATTATATTGCTCTGTTTATATCAAATTCCTCTAATATATCGGCTACTCTGCGAATAAATTTACCACCTAATGAACCATCTACTACACGATGGTCGTACGAC
>CALKJP010000081.1 GCA_937995645.1 uncultured Bacteroidia bacterium | reverse complement strand
TGGATTGTGTATGATAGGTTTTGCTTTATCTACGAGCTTTTATCTTTCATTGTTTATGCTGCTATTAAGCGGAATGTTTGATTCTGTAAGTGTAGTAGTGCGTTCATCTATCATGCAATTACTTACTCCTGATGATATGCGGGGCAGAGTTTCTGCCGTAAATACTATGTTTATTGGTTCTTCTAATGAATTAGGCGCTTTTGAATCGGGTGTAGCAGCTCGTATTTTAGGTCTTGTTCCTTCAGTGGTATTTGGCGGTTCTGTAGCAGTTATATCTTCAGTTATTGCAGCAGTTACAGCACACAAATTGAGAAATTTGAATCTTAAATAAAGTATTATGCAAGAATAATATATTTTTGTTTCTATCTATTTAAATTTTCAGTATGAAGTTATTATTTGCTATTGCCTGCTTTTGTGGATTGTCTATTTCCCTTAATGCTCAAATAAATCCTGATAATATTAAAATTGTACGCGATTCTTTTGGAGTTCCTCATATTATGGCTCCAACCGATGCTGAAGTTGCATATGGATTAGCATGGGCACATGCCGAAGATGATTTTAATAGTATTCAACGAATGTTAATTCTTGCCAATGGAAGATTAAGTGAAATAGAAGGTAAAGACGGAGCTGTTTCTGATTATTTTGTTCAGTTTATTAAAGCAAAAGAATTGGTAAATCAGCGTTACAACATTGATATCTCTCCTGAATTTAAGAAAGTGCTCGAAGGTTATGCTGCCGGTCTTTCTGCCTATGCAGCAAAACATAAAAAAGAAGTTTTGCTTAAAGATTTTTTTCCTGTAACGGGTAAAGATGTAATTATTGGTTATACCGTAATTTTAACCAGCATGGTAGGTTTAACAAAGGCTATGCAGTTTACCATACAAGGCAGGCCTGACGATTACATATTTAATGCTAATTTAGGTTCAAATGCATTTGCCATTAATTCTAATTTGTCGGATAATGGTCATACTTTTCTTGCTATAAATCCACACATTCCATTAGAAGGTTCTATGTCATGGTACGAGGCACATTTGCAAAGTGAACAAGGTTGGAATATGTATGGTGCTTTATTCCCGGGTATGGTAAGTCCTGCCATGGGATGTAATGACAACTTAGGATGGGGTGTTACATTCAACTGGCCTGATTATGTGGATATCTATCGCATGAAATTAAATTCTCAAAATAAAAATCAATACTGGTATGATGGTGCATGGCATAATTTTGAAGTACGAAAAGTGCCATTAAAAGTTAAAACCAAAATGGGTAAAATTACAGTTAAGCGTGAAGCGCTCTGGTGTATATATGGCCCTGCTATGCGTGTAAAGGAGGAGGTGTATGCTTTTCGGCACAATGCCATGTTTAATGTAAAAGGTGCAGAGCAATGGTATAGAATGGGCAAAGCATCAAATTTTACAGAATATAAAAAATCCTTAGAATTACAGGGAATACCGCTTTTTAATTTTGTGTATGGTGATAAAAATGATACCATTCACTACATTTTTAGCGGACTGTTACCTAAACGTACTGCCGGATACAACTGGCAAAAAACATTACCGGGCGATACATCGGCAACCCTTTGGAACGAAATGTACAAAGTAGATGAATTACCGCAGGTTTTAAATCCTGCATGTGGTTATGTGTATAATACTAACAATACACCATTTCGTTCATCATGCGAAGGCAATTGCCCTAAAGAAAATTATTTTGATACACTTTCCGGTTATAATTGGAACAGAACCAATAACCGCGATTTGCGCTTTAGAGAACTGATAGAAAGCCGCTCGCAATTTAATTACAATGAGTTTAAAGAAATTAAATACGATGTAAAATATCCTGATAAAAAAGGGGGAATTTATCATTCATTTTTACCGGTTTATAGTTTAGATGAAACAAAATTTCCTGAAATTGCCGATGCTATAAAACATTTAAAAACATGGGATTTTAGTGGGAAAAAAGATAATAAACATGCGGCATTGGCGCTTATTACATTTAATTACCTTTTTAAAGCAATAGGGGCAGGATACAAGGAAATGGAAATGGGAATTAAATACAGCGAAGATCAATTGGTACAATCTATTAAACAAGCAAAAGAATATTTAGTAAAGCATCATGGTACATTTGATTTGCCTTTAGGTGATGTGCAAAAATTAATAAGGGCTGATAAAAAATTACCCTTACAGGGCATGCCCGAAACACTTGGCTCCTTATATGCCGTAATAACCGATGATGGTTTTTTAAAAGGGGTAAATGGCGATACTTTTATAATGTTTGCCGATTTTTCAAAAAATGGAAATTCGTTTGAAGCAGTTGTACCCTTTGGTGCATCGCGCCATAGGGACAGCCCGCATTATACCGATCAAATGGAATTATACAGCAATCAAAAGTTAAAAATAATTAGCTTGGATAAAAATGTGGTGCTTAAAAATGCATTTAAGGTTTATCATCCGAAATAATCTCTATTCATTAATTAATAAGATATTTTCTTTTTTTAAGCGTTTGCTTAGCCAATTTGAAATTTTTTCTTTATCAACATTTTTAAGTTTTTCATTTTTAGATTTTAGGTATATAACACTAATTTTTTCTGCATCATTCTTCATTTCACTGTTAAACAACGCTGTTTCAGCATAAAAGCAATTTTCAATTTGAGGATAAAGAGTTTTTAATTCATTCAACAGTACAAGTCCTATATTACTAATATTGCTTAAACTATCTATTTTATAGTTTTTTTCATTTAACAATAATTTTAGTCTATCAATTTCTTTATGAAGGTTTAATGTTTCTAATTTTTGTGCATCTACTTCTTCAAATGTTAATCCTTGGTCAAATAAAATTTGCACATTTTTAAGTTTAAAGTTGTTTGAAAGTTTTTTAATCTTATCTTTTTGTAATTCAGTTAAAGTGCTTCCTCCAAAAGTTAGTGTTATAGTTTTTTTGTTTTCATCAATTTTATTTGAAAGCAAATAATTACCTTCAAAATAATTAATACTTTCAATAAATCTTCCAGCATTTTCAATAAATTTTTCTTTTTCAACCAATAAAAAACCAAAGTAAATACTTGGAATGGTTACAATTATAATTACAAAAGTTATCCAACGGTTAACTCTTTTTTTATCAGTAGGTTCAACTAATGTAATTATTGGAAATTTTAAATATTGAGAAACACTAACAGAGGCTAATGCAATAAATACAGTATTAATTGTAAATAAATATATTGCTCCAAGGAAAAAATCAAATTGTGCAGTAGCTAATCCGTATCCTGCTGTACATAAAGGAGGCATCAATGCTGTTGCAATAGCAACCCCCGGTATTACGTTTCCTTTTTGTTTGGTACTTATTGCTACAATTCCGGCAAGCCCACCGAATAATGCAATTAACACATCATAAATGCTTGGGCTTGTTCTTGCAAGTAATTCAGAATGTGCAGTTGATATTGGGCTTATAGCAAAATATAAAGTAGAAGTAATTAAACTGGTAAATACTGCAAATGAAAAATTTTTCACAGCTTTTTTAAACAAAGGGAAGTTATATGTGGCTATACTGTATCCCATTCCATTAATTGGTCCCATTAATGGCGAAATTAAACATAGCACCAATAATTACTGCAGTGGAGTTCATGTTCAAACCAACTGATGCAATAATTATAGCAAATGCCAAAATCCATAAGTTGGTACCTTTAAAAACAATTCCCTTTTCTATCTCTTCGTGAATAACTTCTGGTTTTTCTAATTCTTTTTCAAGATTTAGGTAATAAATAAATTTTCGTAATATTCTAAATGGTGTTGGTATAAGTATTAAAAATCTTTGTCGTTATTGTTTTTTATTCCTCCAATGGCTTCTAAAATAGATGTAGTAAAAGAAAGAATCAAACTAAATATAAGCGCCCACCAAAAACTTCTTACTTCAAAACCATCAATCAAATTATCGGTTAGAATAATTATTACAGCATTTATTACCAACAGAAATAATCCCAGCGTAAAAATGGTTAAGGGTATGGTAAATATTATCAAAAGCGGTTTTAAAAAAGCGTTTAAAAAAACAAGCACTGCTGCTACCACCAATGCTGTGGTAAAGTTTTCTACGTAAACTCCCGGTAAAATATATGCGCTGGTAAGAACGGCAATTGACGAAATAATAAGTTTAATTAAAAACTGAAAAGCCTTGTTGTTTTCCATAATTCAAAAATATTTACTACAATTTTAAGTATAACAATCTTGAAAAGCATATTTTTAAATGTATTTTTGTAAGAAATCATTTAAAAAATAATCCATAGATGAGTAATACAAGTGCTAAAAGCTGGATTGAAGTACCGGCAAAATCTGACTTTCCCTTGCAAAATATTCCTTTTGGAATAATAAAAAGCGATAAACATTCTCCCCGTGTTGCAAGTATTATTGGCAATACGGTAATTGATTTAGCAGCATTAAACCATTTAGGATATTTTAAGGGATTAAATATCCCTCAAAATGTATTGGTAAATAAAAGTTTAAACAACTTTATTGCTTTGGGAAAAGCTGTTACTACCAAGGTAAGACAGCGACTAATTGATTTATTTTCTGAAAATAATTCTGAACTGAATGATAACTCAGAGCATAAAAATACTGTTTTGGTAAATATAGCAAAAGTTGAAAACTTAATGCCTGTTGAAGTAGGAGATTATACCGACTTTTATTCCAGCATGGAACATGCTACCAATGTTGGTAAAATGTTTCGCGACCCTGCAAACGCATTATTACCTAACTGGAAACATTTACCGGTAGGTTATCATGGTAGAGCAAGTTCTATTTTTGTATCGGGCACCAATTTTCATCGTCCCAAAGGACAAATTAAACCCCCAGATGCAGAATTGCCAACTTTTGGTCCAACCAAACTTTTAGATTTTGAACTCGAAATGGCATTTATTATAGGAAAAGAAAATAAATTGGGCGAAAGCATTTCAACTTCACAAGCCGAAGAGTATATTTTTGGAATGGTATTGTTTAACGATTGGAGCGCTCGCGATATTCAAGCATGGGAATATGTCCCACTAGGTCCCTTTTTAGCTAAAAACTTTTTCTCATCCGTTTCGCCCTGGGTGGTTACATTAGAGGCATTAGAACCATTTAGAATACAAGGCCCAGTTCAAAATCCAAAAGTGTTGCCTTATTTGGAATACACCGGTAACAAAAATTATGATATACAATTAGATGTATTTATTCAGCCCGAAAATGGAGAAGAAAATAAAGTGTGTCATTCCAATTTTAAATACATGTACTGGAACATGTGTCAGCAATTGGCACATCATACCATTAATGGTTGTAATGTACGAATCGGAGATATGATGGCATCGGGAACAATTAGTGGTCCGTCTGAAGATTCATTTGGCTCAATGCTCGAAATTACCTGGCGTGGAGCTAAACCTGTAAAATTGAAAGATGGAAGCGAACGTAAGTTTATTAACGATAATGATACCGTAACCATTAGAGGTTATGCCGAAAAAGACGAATTACGAATTGGTTTTGGAGAGGTAAAAAACAAAGCACTTCCGGCTATTTAAAATTGTAAATGTGTAAATGTGTAAATGTGTAAATGTGTAAATGTGTAAATGTGTAAATGTGCATTAATCACTATCAATTTCTATAAATTTCAACTAGTATCAATTAATTAACCAATAATCAGTAAACAGTAACCAAATAAATGCAAATTATCGATCATACAGCCGAGCGAAAAGAACTTTTAAGAAGATACCGAGCATTATTAAAAGCCTGTGAAAAAATAATGAAACCGGGCGATGAAAAAATTATTCGCAAAGCCTTCGATATTGCTGCCGATGCTCATAAAGATATGCGCAGAAAATCGGGGGAGCCATATATTTATCATCCAATATCGGTAGCTATGATATGTGTGAATGAAATTGGATTAGGCACTACAGCAGTTGTTTGCGCTTTATTGCACGATGTGGTGGAAGATACCGATATGACGCTGGATGACATAGAGCGCATGTTCGGTAAAAAAGTAGCATCTATCATTGATGGTCTAACAAAGATTTCAGGTGTATTTGACCAAACATCATCCATACAGGCAGAAAATTTCAGAAAAATGCTGCTCACGCTATCGGATGATGTGCGCGTGATTTTGATAAAGCTCGCAGACAGGTTAGACAATATGCGTACGCTCGATGCTATGGCAGATTATAAACAACGAAAAATTGCTTCCGAAACACTTTATTTATATGCACCACTTGCACACCGATTAGGATTATATGCCATTAAAACCGAACTGGAAGATTTAGGATTAAAATATACAGAGCCCGAAGCCTATAAAGAAATAGAAAAAAAACTACAAAAAGGTAAAGCAGTACGAACACGTTTTATTAATCAGTTTATTACACCTATCAAAAGAGCCTTACAAGAAAACGGATTTAAGTTTGAAATTAAAGGTCGCCCGAAATCTATTTATTCTATCTGGAATAAAATTAAAAACAAAGGTGTTCCATTTGAAGAAATTTACGACCTATTTGCAATTCGAATAATTATTGATACAGAATATGAAAAAGAAAAATCCGATTGCTGGAAAGTTTACTCATTAGTTACCGATTTTTATAAACCAAGCCCAGAGCGCTTGCGAGACTGGATTTCTACCCCAAAAGCAAATGGATATGAAGCATTACATACCACTGTAATGAGCCCTACCGGCAAATGGGTGGAAGTACAAATTCGCACTAAACGCATGGACGAAATTGCCGAAAAAGGATATGCCGCTCACTGGAAATATAAAGAAGCCGGTGCATCTGGACAAAGTGCATTAGACCAATGGATAGATCGAATACGTCAATTATTAGAAAATCCTGAACCTAATGCACTCGATTTTATTGATGATTTTAAACTCAATTTATTTGCCGAAGAAATTTATGTTTTTACACCTAAAGGAGAATTAAAAACTCTTCCCCAAGGTGCAACTGCTCTTGATTTTGCATTTGACGTGCATACTGATGTTGGAATTCATTGTATAGGTGCAAAAGTAAATCAAAAATTGGTACCATTAAGCCATCGTTTAAACAGTGGCGACCAAGTAGAAATTCTTACATCAAAAAAACAATTACCAAAAGAAGAATGGCTGAATTATGTGGTTACAGCTAAAGCCAAGGGACGAATTAAAAATGCACTAAAAGAAGAAAAACGCAAACTGGCAGAAGAAGGAAAATTGATATTGGAAAAGAAATTTAATCAGATAAAAATCGATATGTCAGTTCAAAATATCGAAACCTTAATAACTGAACTTAAAATTCCTTCACCACAAGATTTATTCTATCGTGTAGCTATTGGTAAATTCGATTTTAAAAAAATTAAAGAATTTAAAATTGTTTCAGGTCGTTTAATTAGCAAAGAAAAGAAAGATGAAAACAAAGAAACACTTGATTCTGTTTTAAAACGATTTAAAGGACAAGAAGGCGATAAACTGATAATTGGCGAAGGATTAGATAAAATTGAATACCACCTTGCCAAATGTTGTAACCCAATTCCCGGTGATGATGTTTTTGGTTTCATTACCGTTAATGAAGGAATAAAAATACACAGAGTTAATTGCCCTAATGCTATAGAGCTTATGTCTAACTATGCATATAGAATTGTAAAAGCGCGTTGGACAAGTCAAAAAAACATTGCATTCCTTGCCGGAATTAAAATTACAGGCTTTGATAAGGTAGGTATTGTAAACCAAATTACTAGAATTATTTCCGATCAATTACATGTTAATATGCGCTCCATTAGCTTTGATAGTAATGATGGAATTTTTGAAGGTAAAATTATCGTATATGTAGATGATACTGAACATTTAAAAGCTCTAATTAAAAAGTTGAAAGCAGTTGATGGGGTTCAAAACGTTGTTAGAATTGATGGCGATAATTAGGTTAATAACTTATTCGCTAAATTTTAACTAAAAAACTGTAATTTTGTTTGTTAAATTTTAGTACATGTCAAACACCGGTACAGAACTTCAAGAAAAAGTTAAAAGTATTTTCTCCCATTATTTAGAACAGCAAGGGCATCGTAAAACCCCTGAGCGTTATGCCATATTAAACGAAATATATTCAAACGACGGGCATTTTGATGTAGAATCACTATACATTCAAATGAAAAATAAAAAGTACCGTGTAAGCCGCGCTACTTTATACAACACCATCGAACTTTTACTAGATTGCAACTTAGTGCGCAAACATCAATTTGGCAAAAATCTGGCTCAATTTGAACGAGCTTACGAATTTAAACAACACGACCATTTAATTTGCGTAAAATGTGGAAAAGTTATTGAATTTTGCGACCCACGAATACAAAATATTAAATCTACCGTTTCGCAACTTTTTAATTTTAAAATACACTATCATTCATTAAATTTATTTGGCGAATGCGGTGAATGTATTATTAAAAAATAATTTTCCCATCATGCCATTTCATTATAACATATCATTAAAGTCTGATTTTATATTGCTTGAATTGAAAGGAGAACTTTTAGACGCTTTTACAGCCAAAGAAATGATTGAAAAAATAGACGAAATAATTACTATTCAAAAAGAAGTGAAAAGTATCATAATTGATTTACACCAATTAACTTATATAAATAGCACCGGATTGGGAGTACTTATAAAAGTGCTAACCAAAGCCAGAAACAATGGAGGCGAAGTGGTTATTACCCGAGTAGAAAAAAAAGTTAAAGACTTATTGGTCATCACTAAGCTAAATTCTGTTTTTAAAGTTGTTGATACATTAAAAGAAGCCAAAGAATATTTAAAGCCAAAAGAAGCATAGAATAATAAAAAATAAAAATATAAAAACTCTTTAAATATCCCTCTTAAGTGAAAAAGAGTATATAATTAAAAAATATAATGTAAATGAAAGCAGATGTATTACTGGGCCTGCAATGGGGCGATGAAGGAAAAGGCAAAATAGTTGATGTTCTAACACCGAATTACGATATAGTAGCACGCTTTCAGGGTGGTCCAAATGCCGGACACACACTTGAGTTTAACGGACAAAAACATGTTTTACACACCGTTCCATCAGGAATATTTCACGACAGATGTATAAATATTATTGGAAATGGTGTGGTTATAGACCCTGTTACGCTTTATAAAAAAGAAGCTACAAACCTAATTAAAGCAGGTGTTGATATTAAAAGCAAATTATTAGTATCAAAAAAAGCACATTTAATTTTACCAACGCATCGTTTTTTAGATGCTGCCTCTGAAGCTGCTAAAGGAAAAGAAAAAATTGGTTCTACCTTAAAAGGTATTGGACCAACTTACATGGATAAAACAGGTAGAAACGGAATTCGTGTAGGAGATATTACCCATCCTGATTTTAAAAAAAAATATGATTTTTTGGTTGCAAAACATGCAGAATTACTTAAGTTTTATGAATTTGAATACGATTTGGCAGCCGCAGAAAAAGAGTGGTTCGAAGGAATTGAGTTTTTAAAAGAATTACAACATATCGATAGCGAAATTTATATTAATCATGCCTTATCAACAGGCAAATCAGTATTGGCAGAAGGTGCTCAAGGTTCCTTGTTAGATATTGAATTTGGTTCTTATCCATTTGTTACCTCATCAAATACTATTTGTGCCGGAGCATGTACAGGACTTGGCTTAGCCCCATCTAAAATTGGAGAGGTATTTGGTATTTTCAAAGCATATTGTACACGAGTTGGCAGTGGTCCATTTCCTACAGAATTAAACGATGAAACAGGACAAACATTAAGAGATAAAGGAAACGAGTATGGCTCTACAACCGGTCGCCCAAGACGTTGCGGCTGGTTAGATTTACCTGCTTTGAAATATGCCATTATGCTTAATGGAGTTACCCGACTTTTAATGATGAAAGCCGATGTTTTAAGCGGTTTTGATACCATTAAAATATGCACACATTATAAATTTGAAGGAGCAACTATCGACTATATGCCTTACAATGTAAATGAAGGAGAACTAATTCCTGTTTATAGAGAATTTAAAGGCTGGAAACAAAATTTAACAAACGCAACATCAATTTCTGATTTGCCTGCAGAATTAGAATTATACATCCGGTATATCGAATCGCAATTAAATGTGCCAATTACATTAGTTTCTGTTGGGCCGGATAGAAAACAAACTCTTTATAGAGAAAATGTTACCATATAACCAATGTTGCAACAACAAAAATATCAAACTATAAAAGGGGTGAGTATAAAAATACTCACCCTCGTTATATTATTTGTTGCTACTAAATTACAGTTATATGCTCAAAAGAAAACCAAAGTAGAATTACTCAATGCAAATACATTAGAGTACGATGAAAATTTAGGCAAAAATGTAAGGCGATTAATTGGCGATGTACGCCTAAAACACGAAGACGCAATAATGACTTGCGATAGCGCTTACATGTATTCCGAAACAAATAGCTTTGATGCATTTGGCAATGTACATATTTATCAAGGCGATTCTGTACAGCTATTTGGAGATTCTTTAAAATATAATGGAAATACCCGAAAAGCTCAGTTAAATGGCAATGTAAGGTTGATTGATAAGGATATGACACTTACATCTACCAATCTAAATTACGATATGAAAACCAAAATGGGCTATTATCATAGCGGTGGAAACATTATTAGCAATAAAAACAATATTAATCTTAAAAGCAATTTGGGATATTACTATACAGCTTCCAAAGAGTTCTTCTTTAAAGATAAAGTAGTTTTAAAAAATCCACAATATGAAATTTTTTCAGATACACTTAAGTACAATACATTCTCAGAAATAACCTATTTTTTTGGACCTACCCGAATTATCAGCGATTCTAATTTAATTTATTGCGAAAACGGATGGTATGATACCAGAAAAGATGTTTCACAATTCAGTAGAAATGCTTATTTGTTTTCTAAAGAACAAAAATTATATGGCGATAGCCTTCATTACGATAGAAAAGCAGGAATTGGTAAAGCATTCAATAATGTAACTATTATTGATACTGTTCAAAAAATAATAGTGAATGGAAATTTTGTCATTCATTACGAAAAAGAAAATCGCTCGCTGGTTACCGGCAAAACCATGCTTACCATGATGTTTGATAACGATTCACTTTATTTACATTCCGATACCTTACTTTCTGTTTTCGATTCTACACAAACCCACCGAACTTTATTTGCTTTTCATAGAGTAAAATTTTTTAAAAACGATATGCAGGGTAAGTGCGACTCGCTGGTTTATACCATGCAGGATTCATTAATTCGACTTTATACCGATCCTGTTTTATGGAGCGATGAAAACCAGTTAACAGCTGAGTACATAGAAATAAAAATGCACGATGGAAAAGCTGAAAAGCTCGAAATGGTAAACACTTCTTTTATAATTACTCAGGAAGACAGCCTGAAGTTTAACCAAATAAAAGGTAAAAACATGACAGGTTATTTCGAAAATAATCAATTAACTTTTGTGGATGTTCGCCAAGATGGAGAAACCGTATATTATGCCAAAGAAGATAATGGAAGCTATATTGGAGTAAATAAAGCAATGAGTACCGATATACGAATATATTTGGAAGAAAAAGCCGTAAATAAAATTACATTTTTGAAAAAGCCCACAGCAACATTGTATCCGCTGGATCAGGTAAAAGCAGAAGAATTATTTTTAAACGGCTTCAACTGGCGTAATTCAATAAGACCAAAAAGCAAAGAAGAAATATTTTTATGGCAGGAGTAAAGCAATTTAATTTATCAATGCTTTTTAATACTTTTCCTCAATTAATGTCAGAACATTATTTATTGCTCGAAATTAGCAAAGTTAATCCACAACAATTGTTTAATTTATATAGCCATCCGGAAGTTATAAGATATATTGATATGCCCCCTATACAAACCAAAGAAGATGCTTTAGCCTATATTTTTAAAGCTTTAGATTTATTTGATAAACAACAAAAAGTAATGTGGGCAATTTACGATAAAGAGCAGCAAAATTTATTGGGCATTATTCGTTTGTATGGCATAAATAAAGAACATCACTTTGCCAATATTGGTTTTGAGCTTAACCGCCAATTTTGGGGAAAAGGTATTATCAGCGAATGTTTACAAACCGTATTGCAATTTTTATTTACACAAATACAATTTAAACGTATAGAAGCACAAACCTTTGTTGGTAACGAGCGTTCCATAAAATTATTAGAACGACTTGGTTTTGTTAGAGAAGGTCGCTTACATCAAAACTTTTTAATTAAAGGCAAGTATGAAGATTCTTTTATGTATGCAAAAGTGGATGAATAAATAAAAAATACACTCTTTGCTTCTAAAGAAAACGTTAGTATGCTTTTTTTGAGGTATCTTCAATAAATCATTACTTAAATAGCCTTTTGTTAACAATAACAATATTAAAGACCAAAAAGGTTTTATACCCTCAATATTTAAATTTTACTTTTCTTTATGTTTCTGAAAATGAACTATATATACAGTTTAAAAATCTGTTGAAAACTCATTTTTCCTTATTCCGTAAGGCTTTTCATATTTTGTAAATTTACAATCCATTAAAAATAAAGGAAAAAAATATGGTAGAAGTGAATTATTCAGATGACAGTATTCGCTCCCTCGATTGGAAAGAACATATCCGTTTACGCCCCGGTATGTACATTGGAAAATTAGGCGATGGCTCTGCACAAGACGATGGTATTTACATTCTCATTAAAGAAGTTTTGGATAACTGTATTGATGAGCATGTAATGGGCTTTGGAAATAAAATAGAAGTGTCGCTT
>CALKJP010000080.1 GCA_937995645.1 uncultured Bacteroidia bacterium | reverse complement strand
CCGAAGTTTCGGGATTAATTCGATTACGATTTTTTTTAAAATCTATCTCATTAACAAATATCAATAAATCAAACCTGCTTGCCGAAGGTAGGGAATGAAAGCAAATCATCCCGAAGTTTCGGGATTAATTCGATTACGATTTTTTTTAAAATCTATCTCATTAACAAATATCAATAAATCAAACCTGCTTGCCGAAGGCAGGGAATGAAAAGGCTTTAGCGTTTAACGAATACCGATTTTATAAAAATAGATATGGCATTCGTAAAGTAAATCTATTAAAATCTATGTAATCCCAAAGTTTCGGGATTAATTCGATTACGAATCAAACAAATACCACAAAAAAGGTATTGATACATCGCTTCTTCTAAAAGTATTTTTGCAACAGTTTAAAATTAATCTAAATAAAAATGAAAAAACAATATTTTATACTATCGTCCTTTTTAATTTTTTCACTTCCAGCATTTAACCAAGATACTATTGATACAAATAAAGTTATTATACTTAATCAAGTAAATATTGAAAGCGCTGTTTTAAAAAATAAAGTTTCGCGTTTGCACGAAGTTCACGATGCCATTATAGTTGCAGGTAAAAAAAACGAAATTATAAATTTAAGAGAAACCGAAGCAGATTTATCTACCAATAACATGCGTCAGATATTTGCAAAAGTACCCGGTGTAAGTATTTGGGAAAATGACGGTTCTGGTATTCAAATCGGTGTTGCAACACGAGGTTTAAGCCCCAATCGTTCGTGGGAATTTAATGTGCGTCAAAACGGATACGATATAAGTTCCGAAGTATTTGGCTACCCCGAAGCTTATTATAACCCTCCAATGGAAGCTGTAGAAAAAATTGAAATTATAAGAGGTGCAGCTTCATTGGCTTATGGCCCTCAGTTTGGCGGATTATTAAATTATGAATTAAAACAAGCAAACCCAAACAAAGCCATTGAAGTAGAATCGCGCCAAACAATTGGATCTTATGGATTATTTAATTCCTTTAATGCTATTGGCGGCACCTATAAAAAGTTATCCTACTATGCTTATTTTCATCACCGCAATGCAAAGGGATGGCGCGAAAATAGTCGTTATAATGTAAACTCCGGTCATATAAATTTAAGTTATCAGATAAATGCCAAAATGAAACTTGGCGCAGAATACACTTCTATGAATTATCTGATGCAACAAGCCGGTGGACTAACCGATTCTATGTTTGCTCAAAATGCGCGTCAATCAACACGTGCACGCAACTGGTTTTCTACTCCTTGGAATGTGGCAGCATTAACACTCGATTACAATTTGAATGATAACTCAATTATCAGTTTAAAAAACTTTGCATTAATAGCCGAGCGAAACAGTGTAGGATTTTTAAGAACTGCAAATATACTTGATACTATTAATACTTCAATTAACGATTACAACAACCGACAAATAGATCGCGATTTTTATAACAATTATGGCAGCGAATTGCGCTATTTACAAAAATATACACTTTTTAATCAAAGCAATGTGTTAACAGTTGGCGCCCGCTATTACAAAGGTAATACGCGCAGAAAACAAGGAGCTATTGGAACAAGAGGCAGCGACTATGAATTAGTAATAGACAGACTTACCAATGGATATGATTATAGCCGTAATTTAAATTTAAATACAGAGAACTACGCTGTATATATTGAAAATCTGTTTAAAGTAGGTAAACATTTTAGCATTACTCCCGGTTTCAGATACGAACATATTATTAGTAGTATTGATGGAAGATTTGCTGCAAACGATGTTGCAACAATAAATGACAGTCGAAACAGAAATGTATATTTATTGGGCTTAAGCACACAATATAATACCACAGAAAACACTAATATTTACGCAAATTATAGTCAGGCATTTCGTCCGGTATTATTTTCAGAATTAACTCCTTCAGCAACAACCGATGTAATTGACCCTAACCTTAAAGATGTAAAAGGCTATAATGTTGATTTTGGCTGGAGAGGCGCTATTGGTAATTTTATAAACTTTGATATCGGTGCCTTTTATATGTTTTACGATAACAGAATTGGTACCATTAATGTAAACAATTTACCATTCAGAACCAATATTGGAGCATCAGAAACTAAAGGTATTGAAGCCTTTGCTGAAATTGACCCAATAAAATTGATTAACAAAAAAAGTTTACACCAGTTTGCACTTTTTGCATCTTATGCATATATAGATGCTAAATATGTAAAATGGAATAATCCTGCCATAGTAAACGACCCCAATAAAACCATTGTAGGCAAAAGTGTGGAATATGCCCCATCTGTAATTGCTCGTTATGGTTTAACTTATCATTATAAAATGCTCACATTAACGTATCAAATAAATCATACAGGAGCTGTTTTTACCGATGCAAATAATACCTACTTACCCAATACTACTGCTACCGTTGGAAAAATAAATGAATACACCGTGATGGATGCTACTGCTGCATTTAGCATCAGCAAACATATTGATTTAAGAGCCGGGGTAAACAATTTAACTGACGAACGCTATGCCACACGCAGAGCAGGTGGATATCCAGGGCCAGGATTAATACCAGGCAATGGACGTACTTACTTTGCAGGTATTGGTATGAAGTTCTAAATTAAACAAACTAGTTAATAAAAATACCGCCTTTATAAATTAAAAGCGGTATTTTTTATTTTACAAACTCCGCAACACATCTAAAGCCAATAAAACACTTGGGAGTATCATACACAATATCTTTTTGAGGATTTAATTCTTCCAGAGTATGAATAAAGCTTCCTCCCTTAGCTATGCCCTTTTCATTTACCATTTCAGCTACATTTCCAAATAAATTATAAGCTCCGTTTTTATCCGGATAATAGGATATAACAGGAGCTGTAATATCAACAGAATTAGAGTTATTTAAAGTATCTTGCTTAAAATAATTATATAAAACATATTGTTTTTTATTGGCTTTCTTTTTAGTTTTTTCATCAAAATCTACGGCAGCAAACTTTTCCCATTCTGCTTTATTGGGTAAGCGATATTTTACTATTTGCTCAACAACATAATTACTATCAGCATGATATTTTAACTTGTGCTTTTTTAAATGATACAATTCGTTTACCCTGTCGCTTCGCCACTTACAATAAGCCACTGCCTGTTCATAGCTCACCCCTACTATCGGATAGTCTTTATATGCCGGATGGCTGTGATAATATTTTACATAAGGCTCATTGTAAAACAATTTATCTCTCCATACATTGGTATCTAAAGCACTGGCTAAATATTCTTTAGAGTTTTCACCGTATTTATTTTTCAACCAGTTGCGATATTCTACCCATGCTACATTAGATATTTCGGCTTTATCTAAAAATAAATTATCAGCCACTTTTACCGTTCCGGGCGGGTTGCTAATTTTATTTTGAGCTGTTGAAATTAATGTTGTAACACTAAAAAGTAAAAGTGTAAATTTTCTCATAGTTTCAATTTAAAAATCAAACGAATTTATCTTTAAATTATTTCATAAACTCTGCAATAAGCAAATGAAAGTGATGCACGCCTTTTTCCATTTTTGGAGAAAAACGACCTTGTTTGTATAAACGCGATTTTATTCCTTTTTGTACATTTTCTACTATTTGTTGGTCTTCGCGTTCTACCTTATCTACATTGCCTCCTGCTCCAAGCAATAATTTAGAACTATCCCATACATAGGTTAAATAAGAAACTTTAGATAATTCGGTATTTATAGGTTTTACAATATTTGCTGAAATACCCCATGGATAAAAATTAAACATCAAATTAGGGAAAATCCAAAAATAATACGCGGCTACTTGCTTTCCATAATCAGGAGAAGATAGCGGTAAATCAAATATATGCTCTCCACCCTTACTAATTCCTATTTGAAGATTACACCATTTAAAAATATGCGTTTCGTAAGCAGTATAATTTAATGCTTTATTTAAATCGGGATGCACAAATGGAATGTGAAAACCTTCCAGATAATTATCGCAATACAAAGCCCAGTTAGCTTTAACCAAATAATTTTGACTACGGGTTTTATCTAAAATCAGTTTATCAAAAGGCATCCAACCTACTCGCTCTTCTATTGGTTCTGTTAATTCGTTAAAATCAATTTCTGGAAACAAAGAGGTAAACAAAAATTTCTTCCATTTTTTCAACGGAATTTTGGGTAAATTATCAGCATCACTTGGAAAATTTTTCATTCCATCACATTCAGGCATGGATAAAAATGTGCCGTCAAAAGCAAATCGTTTACCATGATAAGAACAGGTTATGGTTTTA
>CALKJP010000079.1 GCA_937995645.1 uncultured Bacteroidia bacterium | reverse complement strand
GCATGTAATAAAAAAGAAGCTAACTTAAATTCAGCTTCACAAGGTTTGGTTTATCAACATCTGGTTAATTTAGGCGAAAACAACAATTTTCCTTTTCAAATTATTAACAATGAAAATTTGCCTAAATTAACCAATGCAGGCGAAGTGTATGTATTCGGTAATGCAGTTGTAAATAATGAAGCGTATTTTTATGAAATTACAAAACATCGTGTACAAAAAGTAAATCTAAGTAATGGTCAAGTTACGGGAAGTATCAGCTACCCAAATTTGCCCGAAAATACCGATTTAAAATTTGCTTATTTAGACGCTGATTTTAATGTTTGGTACATAGATACCACGCTCTATGTATTTAATAGCACGGGTCAATATCTTAAAACCATCCAATTACCCCTTCATCACCAAGGTAAAGATTATATTATTAATACTAATGATAAAACTTCCTTACAATATTTTAAAGATAATGCAACTTTAATTATTCCTTTAAATTGTATCAGCGAATACGAAGTTTCAGAAGCACATTTAATTCCTCAATTTGCATCCTATAATCTCAATAGCGGGCAAATAGCTTATTTATCAGTTTATATGCCTGAAAATTATCCTGCCGATACTTATTTGGGCGAATTATCATCGCCATACACGGCAGCTTACGGAAATGTTTTTTATGCCATATTCCCTTTAAGTAACAAATTGTATGCATACAATATAAGTTCAAATAATTTGCAGCTTATTCCTTTGCAATTTTCAGTAGCCTTAAGCAATCCGGCTATGTTAAACGAACCGCAAAGCATACAACAAATGGCCGAATTAAAATATTATAGCAATCATATTGCTGGTTTGGCAGTTGCTGATGGTAAAATTTTTATTCAGCAAACCGATTCATGGGATAATCAATTAAGTTCTAAAAAATATGCCGATAATAGTATTTTATATGTATTTAATGAGCAAGGACAATTAACATGGCAGGGAGCTTTTCCTAAAAATGTATTTGACAATATAGGAGTGTTTACTTTACATTCAGCTAAAAACGAGCACTTGGTATTTACTTCGTTTAATCAAAATAACGATAAAAAAATAATTCAGATTAGTTCACAACTTTAAACAAAATATGTTTTATAATAGCATAAAAAAAGCGGCTAATGTAGCCGCTTTTTTTATGCTATTATATTGATTAAGTATTAAGCTTTCTTTTCTTCTTTCTCTTTTTTCATAAAATCTACCACCACCGGAGTCGCAATGCATAATGAAGAGTAAGTACCAACAATAATACCAACCAATAATGCAAAAGAGAATCCTCTGATTACTTCGCCACCAAATAAGAAGATTGCTAATAATACTACAAAAATAGTGATAGAGGTATTAAAAGTACGGCTTATGGTGCTGTTTAATGCATCGTTTATTACGTCTTTTATTTCTTTTCTGTTAGTTACCATTCCTAAATATTCGCGAATACGGTCGAATACAACCACCGTATCGTTTATAGAGTATCCAATTACGGTAAGAATAGCAGCAATAAATGCCTGGTCAATTTCCATTGAGAATGGAAGTATGTTGTAGAATATGGAGAATATACTCAAAATAATCAATACATCATGGAATAAAGCAATTAATGCACCTAAACCAAACTGCCAACGCTTAAATCGGATAACGATGTAAAGGAATATTACAAATAATGAGAATAAAATTGCCCAAACCGCAGAAGTTTTAATATCATCGGCAATGGTAGGACCTACTTTTTGAGAACTCATTATTTCATAATTTAATCCTGTTTTTTCTAATCCTGTATTTAATGCTGCTTCTACTTTTTCATCAGCATCTTCAGAATTATCGTCAATTAAATACTTAGTTGTAATTTTTACCTGATTATCGCCTCCAAATGTTTTTACTTCAGGCGCTTCGCCAAAAGCATTGGTAAGTGTGCTTCTAATATCTACTGTACTTACACTATTTTCGAAACGAACTACATACGAGCGACCACCTTTAAAATCAACACCTAAATTAAATCCTTTGGTGAAGAAAGATACAATTCCAGCTAATATTACAACACCTGAAATGATATAATATAATTTACGTTTTCCAACAAAATCAATTGATAAACCTTTAAATGCATTTTCTGTAATCTTGCTTGCAAAAGAGATGTTTTTGTTTTTATCAAGCAAGGCCATAAACACTAATCGTGTAATAAAAATTGCAGAAAATAAAGAGGTTAAAATACCAATTACTAAAGTGGTAGCAAATCCTCTGATTGGACCTGTACCAAATACATAAAGAATAATACCGGTAAGTAATGAAGTTACGTTAGCATCAATAATTGAAGAGTAAGCATTTTTGTAACCATCTTCAATAGCAAGGCGCAAGCCTTTGCCATTGCTTAACTCTTCGCGAACACGTTCGTAAATAAGTACGTTAGCATCAACCGACATACCAATAATTAATACGATACCGGCAATGCCTGGTAAGGTTAATACAGCACCTAATGATGCAAGTACGCCCATTATAAAGAATACGTTTGCAAACAATGCAAGGTTAGCAACCCAACCTGCATGGCTGTACCAAAATGCCATGTATAACAATACCAATACTAATGAAAGAACGAATGAAATTAAACCGGCACGTATTGCTTCTTTACCTAATGATGGACCTACAATAGCTTCTTCAACTATTCTTGCCGGTGCAGGTAATTTACCTGCTTTTAGAATGTTAGCTAAGTCCTTCGCTTCGTTAATGGTAAAGTTTCCGGTAATGGATGAATTTCCACCGCTAATTTCGCCTTGAACGGTTGGGAAGGAATACACATAGTCATCTAACACAATGGCAATGCTTTTACCAATGTTTTCTTTGGTTAAAAGTTTCCATTTTTTTGCGCCTTCTGCGTTCATGGTCATGTTAATTTCCGGTGTTTTTCCAAACTGACCGAAATCCTGACGAGCATCTACAATTACATCGCCCTCTAATGGAGCCGTTCCATCGCGGTTGGTAACTTTAATAGCAAGTAATTGTACATATTTTCCTTCTTTATCGTAAGGTTTAACTGTCCATAAAAATTTAATACGCGGAGGGAATAAAGCTTTAACACGCTTTTCAGCTAACATTTTGTTTACCTTTGCAGTATCTTTAATGGCTACATAGCCAACCACAGGACCTCTGCCCGGATAATAATTTCCACCTTCCTGATAGATTGAAGGGCGCATTACCGCAAATAATGGATTTTCTTTTGCAAATTTTTCAAAATCTTGATTGTTTAATGCCGTAGAGTCGGTTTTTGAAGAATCAGCAACTGCTAATAATTCAGTAAGCGACTTTTCTTGTGTAGTATCTGTTTTTGTTTTTGGGGTTTCTGAACTTGCAAGAGCTGTTGAATCAGCAGCAGCTTCTGCGCTTTCTCCTTTTTCTATTTCTTTTAATACTTCGTTTGCTTTTTCAAGCATTGGATAAATTTCTGTATTCTCGTAAGTTTCCCAAAATTCTAATTTTGCCGAACCTTGTAAAAGTTTTCTAACGCGCTCTTTGTCTTTTACTCCCGGTAATTCAACTAAAATACGTCCTGAATTTCCTAAACGCTGAATATTAGGCTGAGATACGCCAAATTTATCAATACGTGTTCTTAAAATGTTAAATGAACGGTCTATAGCGTTTTCAGCTTCTTCTCTTATAACGGCTAAAACTTCTTCGTTGGTAGATTCAAACGCATTTATTTTATTACTTAATTCTCTGGTTCCGAAAATAGCCGGTGAAGCTAATTTAGCATTCGGATCAATGCTTTTAAATGCTCTCCCGAAAAGCGTTACAAAATCTTCTTGCGAATTTTTTTGCATTTCTAAAGCCTTTTCTATAGCTGCATTAAAAGTTGGATCGGTTGAATGATTAGCCATTGCACGTACAAGGTCAACAACCGATACCTCTAAGGTTACGTTCATACCACCTTGTAAATCAAGACCAAGGTTAATTTCGCGGTCTTTACACTCGCGGTAAGTGTAGTTTTTAACTAAAATATTGTAAACCCCTTCAGAAGCAATGGAATCTAAAAATCTTCTTTCTAATTCTTCATCGCCTTGAGCAAATTCTTTTGCTTGTTTTTCTACACGGGCAGTAATCCATGTAAATGATAATTGATACAAGCATACTAGTGCGAATACAATGGCAAAAAAACGAATGGCAGCCTTACTTTGCATAATTTATTTTGTATTTATATTAATATGATATCTTTTAAATTTAAGGCTGCAAATATAGAATAACAATTATTATTTACCAATTTTAAAGGAAATGCTTTAAAAGCTCGTATAAAAGATCGCTTTTAAGTACATTTGTCTTAAAAACTAATATTTGTATGAATAAAGGGGTATATTCATTTACAGCTTTTTTACTTTTATTTTTTCAATTAAGCTTTTCGCAACAAAGTTTTGTAAGGGTTGATACTATTCCTGTTCGCTTATCTATATCTTCTACAAATATTTTAAATCCGTGGGTAGGAGGTTTAAATGCCTGCCAATTTTCTGCTATTGACTTAAATTTAGATGGGGTGAAGGATTTAGTAGTTTTTGACAGAAGTGGAAACCGATTAAAAACCTTTATAAATTCAGGTATTACTGATTCTGTAAGATATATTCATGCTCCCCAATACGAATCTAAATTTCCAGCAGTAAAAGACTGGATAAAACTGATAGATTATAACTGCGATGGTAAAGAAGATATTTTTACCTATGGTTTGGGAGCTATGGTGGTGTATAAAAATATTTCAACCGTTGCCAATGGAGTTCAGTTTGAAATGGTAACCGATTATTTAACCTCGCTTTATCCCAATAACCCTCCGGTAAATATTAATATTTATTCCAGTTCGGTTGATTACCCTGCATTAGCCGATGTAGATGGTGATGGCGATTTAGATATATTAACCTTTACCAACTTAGGGACTTTTGTAGAATATCATAAAAATATGAGCAAAGAGTTGTTTGGACATTGCGATAGCTTAAAGTTTCAGCTTGAAGATGATTGTTGGGGAAAATTTTCCGAAAATTTTGCCAATAATTCGGTGCAGTTAAATATCAGTTGCAAAGGAGGAGGTGCAGCTCCTGTTGCTAATTCGGCTAACAATCCCATGCACGCAGGTTCAACCATGTTAGCTTTTGATCCTAATAAAGACGGGATGATTGATTTAATGTTGGGCGATATTTCTTTTACTAACTTAACTTTATTGATAAACGGAGGAACAACAAGCAATGCACATATTACAGCACAAGATTCTACTTTTCCTCATTATAGTTTGCCTGTAAATCTTTTAATATTTCCGGTAGCATCGTATTTAGATGTAAATAATGATGGTAAAAAAGATATGCTGGTAAGCCCATTTGCTCCCAATGTTTCAGAAAACTTTCATAGTGTTTGGCATTATAAAAATACAGCAGTTGGTATTCAAGATACGTTTACATTTCAAAAAGATAATTTTTTACAAGATCAAATGATTGATGTAGGCGAAGGAGCATATCCCGTTTTGTTTGATTATGATGGTGATGGTGATGATGATTTGATTTTGGCAAATTACGGATATTATGCCACAGGCGGCAATTTTAATTCGCGCCTTGCATTGTTTCGAAATTACGGTACAAATGCTCAGCCACGTTACGAATTAATTACACGCGATTATGCCAATCTTTCTATGCATAATCTACGAGCCATGTATCCAACATTTGGCGATTTAGATGGTGATGGCGATTGGGATATGGTAATTGGTGATTTAGACGGTAAATTACATTATTTCGAAAATTTAGGCGGAGCAGGTAACATGGCCAATTTTGTATTGGCACAACCCAATTACTTTGGTATTGATGTGGGGCAATTTGCCACTCCTCAATTATTTGATGTAAATAAAGATGGTAAATTAGATTTAGTAATTGGCGAACGCAACGGAACATTTAATTATGCTCCTAATTTAGGAACTACTACAAGTGCACAATTTACAACACTGGTAGAATTTTTTGGTAATGTAAGTGTTACTGCTCCTAATTTTACCATAGGATACAGCACACCATTTATGTATCGTAAAAACAACATAACCTATATGCTTTCCGGTTCCGAAAGTGGGAAAATATATTTATTTACCAATATTGATAATAATTTGAGTGGAACATTCAACACATTTTCGTCCGATTATAATTATTTGCGCGAAGGTATTCGTACCGGATTATTTTGTAAGGATATTAATGGTGATGGATTTGATGAAATGTGGATTGGTAACTATTCCGGAGGTTTATCATTTTACAGAGGTATTCCTTTTACCGGAATAGAAAATGAGTTAAGCCAAGTTGAAAAAATAAAATTATACCCAAATCCTACAAGCGAAAATATTGTCATTCAAATACCATCCGATTATGAACAAGGAGTTTTAGAAATGTATGATATAAGCGGCAGGCTGATTATGCAGCAGCAATTACCTGAACAGGTGCTTACGCAATCCGTTTCAGTAAGCAATTTTCAAAAAGGAGTTTATATTGTAGTAATTTCAAAACAAGGAATGAGATGCATCAGCGAAAAAATGATGATTAAATAAATTCTTTTATTTTCGCTTAAAATTTATCATTATAAATGCGACATATTTTTAGTGTAGTACCTTTTTTGTTTGTTTTTGTTCTTTCCGGCAAAACGCTGAACTCAGAAAATCAAAATTTTGAATTGATTGTGCCGAAAGCCATTTTAAAAGGTATCAAAACAGAAATCAATGTTAAAACATCAGACGAAATGTTTAATGATACCTTAAAAGCATTTGTAAACAATAATGAAATACAACTTGTTTTTAATAAAGGAGTCGCAGCATTTGAATATGAAATAAACGAAACTGAAATTGCGCTTGTTTCTGAAAAATTTCAGATAATAAAAAGCGTTCGCCCTATTCCTTTATGGCTTTCTGTTTTACCTCCTTTAATCGCCATTCTTATGGCATTACTTTTTAGAGAAGTTCTTTCATCTCTTTTTATCGGAATATTTTCAGGAGCTTTTATCATTTACATTTATAAAGACGGAGCAATAGGAATATTCAGCGCTTTTTTGGCTGTGCTGGATGAATATATCATAAAATCATTAAATAACTGGGATCATTTAGCCGTAATTATATTTTCAATGACAATTGGCGGAATGGTTACACTTATTTCAAAAAATGGAGGAATGCAGGGCGTGGTAGATAAAATTTCGGTATATGCAAAAAATGCACGTTCTGGACAATTAGTAACCTGGCTTTTAGGAGTGGTAATATTTTTTGATGATTATGCCAATACCTTAGTTGTTGGAAATACCATGCGACCGGTAACTGATAGATTAAAAATTTCGAGAGAAAAATTAAGCTATCTGGTTGATTCTACTGCTGCTCCAATTGCCGCCATTGCATTTGTTACTACATGGATAGGAGCTGAATTAGGCTATATAAAAGATGGTGTAGAAAGTATTTCCGATTTAAACGAAAGTGCCTATGCAATATTTTTTAGCTCTTTGCAGTATTCATTTTATCCGATACTTACTTTGTTTTTTATGCTGATGCTAATTTGGAAAGCCAAAGATTTCGGTCCAATGTATAAAGCTGAAATAAGAAGCAGAACAAGCGGTAAGGTAAGCAATGATAATACAATTTCACATGAATCAGTAAACGAAGAAGTAGCTGCTTTAAATCCAAAAGAAGGAGTAAATGTAAAATGGTATAATGCAGCCATACCGGTTTTGGTAATTATTTTCGGAACAATTTGTGGATTACTTTATACAGGATGGGATGCTGAAATTTGGAATAATACAGAATTAGGAATTGCAAAAAAACTTTCGCAAATAATCGGTAATGCCAATTCTTATCTGGCTTTGCTTTGGTCCTCACTTACAGCTTTAGCCGTAGCAATTGGATTAACACTTTCGCAGCGTTTATTAAGCCTAACTGAAACTTTAGAAAGCATTACCAAAGGGTTTAAAACAATGCTTTCAGCGGTTTTAATTTTAGTAATGGCATGGTCTTTAGCGGCTGTAACAGAAGATTTACATACAGCTGATTTTATTACACACTCCTTATTGTTATTCAAACTTTCACCGGTTTGGATACCTGCAATAACATTTATTCTGGCAGCAATTATTTCATTCTCTACCGGATCGTCATGGGGTACAATGGCAATTTTATATCCCCTAATTTTACCTGCAACCTGGCTGGTATGTAAAGAAAGTAATTTTGATTACGAAAGCTCATTGGCTATTTTTCATAATGTGGTGTCTTGTGTATTAGCAGGTTCAGTTTTAGGCGATCATTGTTCTCCCATATCAGATACTACCATTTTAAGTTCGCTTGCCAGTTCGTGTAATCATATCGACCATGTTAAAACCCAAATGCCTTATGCCCTTACGGTAGGTTTAGTTTCCATTATGTTTGGTACAATTCCGGGTGCTTTTGGGATACCTGCTATACTTTTGTTTTTCTTAGCATCAGGAGTATTATATTTTATTATCCATTTCTTTGGAAAAAATACAGATCCGAATTGAAATTACGCTTCTATTATCTGATTTTTCAAAACACATGAAACCAAATTTATATAGTTTATGTTTAAATAATAGTAAATCAATTTATACTTTTACATAAACTATAAAGATTGAATTTGAGAAGAATCATTCAAAATATCGCTTTTATTATAGCAACATTAACAAATAGTAATGCTTGGTCTCAAACTTTCAATTTTCAATATTTTAATGTTGAGCAAGGACTTTCACAATCAGAAGTTACTTGTATTTACGAAGATACCAGAGGTTTTTTATGGCTGGGTACATCCGGTGGCGGCATTAATATGTTTGATGGTATTAACTTTAAATCATACGAAGAAAGAGAAGGCTTAAGCGGAAGTATAATTACCGCTATTAATGAAGATAATGAAGGAAATTTATGGATTGGAACAACCTGGGGCGGAATAAACAAATTTAATGGAAGAACAATAAAGTTTTTTAATCGAGAGTCAGGATTATTAGATAATTATGTTTCATCTGTAGTAACTGATAATGATGGAAAAATATGGGTGGGATCAGCCAAAGGTGTAAGTATTTTTAACGGAGTAGAATTTATTTATCTAACTGAAAAAAATGGTTTAAAAACCAAAGATGTAAATTACTTGTTTAAAGACTTGTCAGGTAAAATATGGATAGCAGGTAAAAATGGATTACAGTTTTATGAAAATAATAAACTTCATGATTTTGAAATATCAGGAATAGATAATAATATTCGTTATTTAGAGCAAGATATAGAAGGAAATATATGGTTTTACAATGCTTCTAATAAAATCTATTACATAACAAAAGAAAATGAAATTAATTCTTTTGCATTTAATTATTTATTAAACCAATCAGGAATTTCATCCATGCATTGCGATAATGAAGGTAATGTGTGGATTGCTACCACCGATTTTTGGCTGATAAAAAATAATAAAGAAGATATTCAAATTTTTACTTCCGATAATGGATTACCTAAAATCCCTATTAATTCATTGTATAAAGATCGTTCAGGTAATTTGTGGATTGGAACACAAGGATATGGATTATTAAAATATACCAAAACTCCATTTACCTATTTCGAAAATTTTGAAGGACTTAATTCTTCATCCATTTTTAGTTTAGTTCAAGACAGTAAAGGTAATATTTGGACAGGAAGTGTTATTGACGGATTGACAAAATTTGACGGAAATAAAGTTACACGATATAACAATATAAACCAATTACCCTCTTTAACAATTTATGGATTATCTGTAGATAAAAATGATGTATTGTGGATAGCAACAAAAGAAGGCTTGTGTAAATATGACGGAAAAAAGTTTATTACTTATAATAAAAAAGAAGGTTTACCTACCAATAAAATTCGATCTGTTTTATGCGATAGTAAAGGCATTATTTGGATAGGCACTTCCGGACACGGATTATATAAATTCGATGGAAAATTATTTTCCAAAGTTACTGATAAAGAAGGATTAGGCAATCAAAGTATTCATTGTATATTCGAAGATAAAAATCAAAATATTTGGTGCGGAACAGGTATAGGGGCATATAAAATTTTAAACGATAATGTTTCTCATTATGGAGTAGAGCAAGGATTGTGTAATAGCTACATAGGTTCTATTACACAAGACAAATCCGGTAAAATTTGGTTTGCAACCGATAGATGTATTGCCAGCTTTGACGGTATAAAAATTAAAACCTTCGATCAAAAACAAGGTTTAACTTCAAACACCATTTACCTTATTCAATTTGATGATGAAGGAAATTTATGGGTTGGTACAAACAAAGGGTTAGATAAAATTTCATTTTCATCCTACGGACAAATTCAAACTATAAAACATTATTCAAAATCCGAAGGTTTTACAGGAATAGAGTGTAATGCCCGCTCAGTAATGAAAGACAGAGAAGGGAACTTATATTTTGGAACAGTAAAAGGCTTAATAAAATACCATCCTAAATTAGATGTTCCTGATTTAGTAGAACCCGATTTACACATTACCAACATCAATCTTTTTTATGAACAAACAGATTGGACTCAATATGCTAAAAATGTTACTTCATGGTTTCAGTTGCCTATAAATTTAACTCTACCTTATAATAAAAACCATTTAACATTTGAATTTAAAGCGATAACTAAAACATCACCGGAAAAAACACTTTACAGTTTTATATTAGAAGGTTTTGATGAGCAATGGAGTCCGTTTACTTCTCAAACTTTTGTTACTTATCCAAAGCTACCTCCTGGAAAATATACGTTTAAAGTTAAGGCATGTAACGCAAGTAATGTGTGTACCAACGAGCCTAAAACATTTACTTTTAATATAGCTACACCTTTTTGGGAAACAACATGGTTTTATTTAATAATAATAATAATAATCTTGTTCATAATTATTCGAATAATTAGATACAGAGAACGAAAACAAAAGCTTATTGAAGAAGCGCTTGAGAAAACGGTTGCAGAGCGAACGCAGGAAATAAAAAAACAAAAAGAACAAATTGAGGTGTTATTAAAAGAAATACATCACAGAGTAAAAAATAATCTTCAAATCATCAATAGTTTAATCAATCTACAAGCAGGATATGTTAATGATGATAATGTTAAAGAAATGTTTAAAGAAGCCAGAAACAGAATTATTACCATGGCTTTAATTCATGAAAAATTATATGAATCGAAAGATTTAACCAATATTGATTTAAAGCAATATTTGATTAAGCTTATAGATTATCTTAAATCATCTTACATTATAAAAGTTGATGCGAAATTTAAAATAGAGATAGAAGAAATTAAATTTAATATAGATACTGTAATTCCACTTGGAATTTTAGTTAATGAAATTATATCCAATTCCTTAAAACATGCATTTACCGAAAATACTCAGCATCCCGAGATTTTTATTTCAATTAAGAAAAATCAGGAGTTGTATGAATTAATAGCTGGCGATAATGGTAAAGGATTTGATAAAAAAATATTTGAATCAGAAACTAATACCCTCGGACTTGAATTAATTAAAATGCTATCGGAACAACTTAATGGCAATGTGCAAATTTTAGATAAACCGGGAACCTGGTATCAAATTCAATTTAAAGGTATTTCATAAAATAAATGTATCATGTTAGAATACCTTGAAAGTTTAGATCAGCAACTTTTTCTGTTTTTAAATCAACTAAACCATCCTTTTTTTGATGAAATTATGCGATGGGTTACCAATCGCTTTACCTGGGTTCCTCTTTATATTTTTCTCGCATATATAGCGTTTATAAAAACAGAATTAAAACACTTTTTGCTGATACTTTTTTCTGCTTTATTATTAATAATCTTAAGCGATCAAATTTCCGTTCATTTATTTAAAAATGTTTTTTTAAGATACCGACCTTGTCATAATGAATTATTTAAAGCCCAAATACATTTAATTGATGGTTGTGGAGGTTTATACGGATTTGTATCATCGCATGCCGCTAATGCTTTTGCTATTGCTGTGTTTATGGGCATGATATTAAATACATTTTATTCAAAATCCTTGCATTTAATGTTAATTTGGGCATTTATAGTATCTTACAGTCGCATTTATGCCGGAGTACATTATCCTTCCGATATTTTTGTTGGAGGCCTTTTAGGTTGCATACTCGCAATAATAATTTTAAAAATTTATAAATTGCTCGAAATAAAATTACTATAAATTGCTTGTAAATTGTTAATTAGTTAATTTTTAACTACTCAACTAAAATATTTGAATAAAGCATACATAGTTTCAAAAAATTCCTTAATATTGCAGTCCCAAAAAATAAAGGTCATGGATTTAATTAAGATTGTAGAAAAAGAATTTGCTGCAGGAAAAAAAATTCCAAGCTTCAAATCAGGTGATACGGTAACAGTAAGCTACCAGATAAAAGAAGGTGATAAAACCCGTATTCAAAAGTTTCAAGGAATTGTAATTCAAAAAGGAAGTCAAGGTTCAACAGCTACCTTTACAGTAAGAAAAGTTTCTGACGGTATTGGTGTTGAAAGAATTTTCCCTGTTTCTTCTCCTTTTATAGAAGAAGTAATTGTAAACAAGCGTGGTAGTGTTCGTAGAGCACGTCTATTCTACTTACGCGATGCAGTTGGTAAAGCCGCTCGTATTAAAGAGAAAAAATTCTCAAAGTAATTTTTATCATAGATAATTTTATTAAAAACCCTTTCCTTTACGGAAGGGTTTTTTTTATATTTATTTTCATAAATCCAAAAAGTTATTCGACTTTTTTCTGTTTCGCAGCGAATTAGATTTTGTATGGATTTCTTGTGTGTTTAATAAGGTAATCAATCACATTTCGGTAATTACAAATTCTGTTCTTCTGTTAATGGCTCTGTTTGCCTCGCTGGTATTGGGCACTAAAGGCTTGGTTTTGCCGAATCCTTTAAATTGTAAGCGGTCTTTGCTGATGCCATTTTCCTGCAAATACTGCGTTACGGAAAAAGCACGGTCGGTTGACAGGGCAAGGTTAGCTGCATCATTCCCTACATCATCGGTATGCCCGTGAATGGCTAATTTTATATTCGGATTTTCGTTCAAGTAGTTTATTAATTCATCTAAAATTATGAGCGATTCTTGTGTAAGTTCAGCAGAGTTGGTTTTGTAATTAATATTGTTTAAACGGTATGCACTACCTACTTTTAATTCGCTGATTTCTGCATTGGCTATAACAGGTTTATATGGATTACCAGGTTCTACTTTTATAAGCTGCGATTGAAAGGCCATATCCGGTTGTTTAACGGTAACTGTTAATTGTTCCGGTTTTTTTACAGCAATTACAGCTACATATTTACCATCATTAGCATCTACATCAAATGTTGCTTTTTCTTTAGTTTCCGGATTTTTAATTTCAACTACTGCATTTTGAGGAGGTGTTCCTTCTGTGGTTTTAACTTCGCCTTTTACAAATACCACTTGTTCGGGGCGTGCTTCTTTATATAATTCAAATGAAAAGATATCATAACCGCCTTTTGCATTTGGTCCTTTGATGGAACTCGATGAAAAATACCCTAATTTACCATCGGTACTTACGAAAAAACCAACTTCGTCTTCTTCGCTGTTTATAGGATATCCAAGATTTACAGGTTTATTCCATTTGCCTTTTTCATCGGCTTTGATGTAATAAATATCGTATTTGCCAACACCCGGATGTCCGTCAGATGAGAAATATAGCGTTTGGCTATCGGAATGCAGGAATGGAGATTTTTCATTGCCATCGGTATTAATGGGTGCCCCCAAATTTTGTGCAGGTCCCCAGTTTCCTGTTGCATCGCGTTCTGCTTTGTAAAGGTCCATTCCTTTGCTTCCGGCTCTGGCAGAGGCAAAATAAAGGGTTTTATTATCGGCTGAAATACTTGGTTGTGCTTCCCAGCCATCGGGTGTGTTTATGTTGGGACCGAGATTTTTAGGTTCTGTCCATTGTCCGTTTACAAAATCAGATACATATATATCGCAATTTATACGTCCATTATAGGGCTTGCAAATGGTTAGGTACATGTGTTTATTATCAGGTGTGAGTGTTGCTCCTCCGTAGTTATCACCTACATTAAAGGGTGGAGGAAATGGTGTTCCAACATCAAATAAATTTTCTCCTTTTCGCTTTGCATAGGAAAATTCTTCGACTGTTCGAGGTGTTAAGTCATCTAATTTTTTGCGTTCTAATCTTCTGGTAAAAAGCAACAGTTCATTGTCGGGCGAAATAATTGCCAGATATTCATCATCTTTTGTTGAAGCTTCAGCAACGCTAACAGGATTAAATGGGCGGGGATTTTCAAATATTTCTGCCAAACTTTTTGCAGATTTCTTCATTTGTTCTGCTAAGTTGTAGTCTTCATCTTTTTTAATCAAATCAACGTTTTTGGTGAATTTGTCCAATAGCTTTATGCATTCAGTATATTTTCTTTCGCCATATCGAATTTGCGCTAAATAAAAATAGGTGTATGGGCTGTAATCGGGGCAATTATCAATTACTACCTTTAAATATTTTTCAGCATTTTTGAACGATTGTCCTTCTACTCGAGCTGTTTTTATTACTTCTTCAGCCATCATAAAATTAGCTTCTGCGAAATCGGGTTCTAATTCCAATGCTTCGCGTAAAAATTTTAATCTTTCTTTTTTATCGTACTTCTTTTTGTTTTGAGCTTCTTTATAAAGTTTTTCCGCCTTTTTATTACTTACAGCAGGGCATGTGCCTTTTTTTTCTTCCTGAGCATGTGCAAATGCGCTAAAAAGGAGAAAAGAAATAAATAATAAAGTGTAAAAACGATGTTGTAACATTATTTATAAATTAAAAACGTCATTGCATAACTGAAAACAGCAATGCAATGACGTTAAATTAATTGAATTATTATTTCAGCGCATCAGCTTTTTTACGAGCTTCATTCATTACATTATCTGCATTAGTATTTGCTTCGTTTTCTACTTTTTTGGCTTTTTCTTCGCCTTCTTTTCTTACTTTATCTGCAGCAGCTTTTGCTGCGGCTTTTTCCAATGGATTTTTAGCTTGCGATTCTATTTTTTGTGCTTGAGCATTGGCTTCAGCTCTAATTTGGTCTGCAGCACGTTTACCTTCTGCTTTTATCTGGTCGGCTTTTGCTTGTGCATCTTTTAATATTTTTTCTGCTTCAGCACTTGCTTTTGCTTTTACATCTTCAACTACTTCTTTTACTTTTTCTTCTACTTTTTCTTTCACTTGTTCCTTAATGCTTTCCATAGCATCTTTTCCTTTTTCGTGAAGATTAGTTTTAATAGTTGGTTGCTGAACAGTTCCACCAATTAAGATATCTACATTAATTAGTTCTCCAATAGTTGCATTTATGCCTTGCTGAGCAGCCTGTGCGGTTAAATTATTTAATACTGCATTAGCAGCTCCTCCAAAGCGGCTGCGAGGAATATTCATAGACCATACGTAATCAATAGTTTGGTCAAAGCCGTTTGAACCGGCTACTTTACCGTAAATATCACCAAACTTAATGTCGGTAGGTTCTACCTGTACACGACCATCTTTAAATTTAAATGAAACGTTTACATTATTTAAAGCTAATTTTCTGAATTGATCCATTTTAAGGGCATCGGCAATTTTGTTGGTTGGTTCAAAATTTTGAATTACCACGCTATTGGTTGATAGTTTACCGCCTCCTGTTAGTGAATTTAAAACGGGTTCCATTTTTTCGTCTAAATATCCGGTAACGCTCATTTGTGTAGAAAATTTACCAAATGCAGATTTAGCTAAAGGAGCCATTTTTTCTACCGTATTAAATGTGCTTGCTGTTTTTTGAATATCGAAGTTGGCTATATCTAAATAGAAATCAATTCCCGGCTTTTTAACATCTTTTGTTTCGTAATATCCGCGCATGGTCATTGTGCCTTCTAATAAATTCATTTTTAAATTATCGAGCGATATTTTTTTATCGGCAATGGTTACAGATCCAGTAACATTGGTCATTTCAATATTATCATAGATTAATTTGCCGATGTTGGTATTCATTTTAAAATTGATATTACCGGGAACTTCTATAACAGATAATGGAGCTTCTTCTTCGGTAGTAGTTGTTGTTGTACTTGTACTTTCGTCTTCTCCCATAAATTCATTTAAATCTATTAGGGTTGAGTTCATACTAAAGCTTCCTTTAAGTACTCCATTTTCTTTGAGTGCATATTCTAAAAATTGTTCCATTTTTCCGCTGGCATTTATGTCTGATTTTCCAATTTTTGCTTCCAGTGCAGATAATTCAACAATTTTTGGAGAAAAATTCAGATACATCTTTTTTAGATTTACATCATACGCAAGGTCTTTGCTTTTGTAATCCATGTCTAAAACCATTAACTGGCCTGCAAATTCAAATTTATCGTATTGCTCTTTTTCAAGTGTAGAAACATTCCCTTTAAGAGTTACATCTGAAATAATTGTTCCGTTTAGGCTTTCGCCCGGCTCCATAGGAATAAATTCTTTCACACTGCTTAAGATTACTTTTCCTTTTATCTCTCCATTTACGTATGGGTCAGATACAGGAGTTTTTATCAACATGCGAATATCAACAGGGTTTTCAGCCATTTCTACATGGAATTTCTTAATATCAATTACTGTTTTATCAGGATTTCCATCCGGATTTTCTACACGAATATCTACATTAATATTGTTTACCGATTTTGGTAAATCAGGATATTTAAACATGGCATTTTCTACCAATAATTTTAATCCAAATGCAGGCATAGAGTTGGTGGCTTCATTGTATTTGCCTTTTACATAACCGTCTAATCCAAGCTTTCCGCTGGTTTGTACCGATGCAAAATCTTTAGCATACACGGCAGGCAATAAGGATAGAAGATTTTTAAAATCAGTTTTCTTGGCATAATAAGTCATGTCCATTTCTATACTTTCGGTTGGCATGGCTACATAACCGTCAAAACCAAGAAATAATTCATTAAGCTGCAATTCGTTTTCTTTAAAGGTATATTTAGAACGTACATTGTCAATATCAATATCAAACTTTAAACGGGTATTTACTTTATTTAAGTATGGAATACCATCCATTTTATAAGTTAGGGCATCAATCGTGGTAATGGTTACTAAGGTAAATAGGTCTTGTGTAAAATCGCCTTCACCTTTATGATTTAGGTTTACCAATTCGGCATACATGTTTCCATCTCTGTCATCATAAACAATGTAACCATTATTAATTTCATAGTTATTTAGTGTTAAACTAAACTTAGTTGGTTCTGATGCTGTTTCGGGTGTTTGTTCTTCAGAGGGTATGGTAATGTCCCAGTTGGCTTTTCCACCTTTTAAAACAATAGCTTTTATGCGAGGCTCGTTAAGTTTTATTGTTTTAATTTTTATTTGCTCACCTTTAATTACACTCATTACATCAATAGTAAATACAAAGTTTTTGATAGATGCAAGCGTGTCTTTTTCAAATTCTTCTATTCCTACAAGACTAAAATCATTCAATTCGAATGTGAAATTTGGAAAGCTTTTTAAAAGACTTAAATCAAATGAAGTATAATCCATTTTAGCACGAAGGTTTTTATTGGCTTCGTCTTTTATCATTTGATTGATTTTGTCTTTAAATAAAAATGGAAGCGCAATTAGTGTTCCGATAAACAAAACAAAAAATACGACAATGCCGATAAAGATTTTCTTTTTCATATATTTTACTACGAATTAAAGTTTTATAACGATGAACAAAGTTAAATAACTTAATGCGATAATGATTAAGAGTGAATTAAATTTTGTTAAGATTTTGCATCTATAACAGTAGCAACCATTACATCGCTGGTTACATTTGTAACGGTGCGGCACATATCTAAAATTCTGTCAACTGCAAAAATTAAGGCTAAGCCCTCAGGATTTATACCAACTGATTGTAAAATGATAACCAGCATAACCATTCCTGCACCGGGAACAGGAGCGGCACCAATTGATGCTAAAGTAGCAGTTAATACAATAGTTAGTTGTTGAGAAATCGTTAAGTCCATTCCATATACCTGAGCAATAAAAACGGCTGCAACTGCCTGATACAAACTTGTACCATCCATATTAATGGTTGCACCTAAGGGTAGCACAAAGCCGGATGTTTCTTCTTTTAATTTAAGATTTTTTTCGCAACATTCTAAAGTTACGGGAAGTGTTGCTGCACTTGAACTGGTTGAAAATGCCAGTGTTTGTGCAGGTAAAATTCCTTTGAAAAAATCTTTAATGCTGCGTTTGGTAAATACTTTTAAGTACAGTGGATAAATAAAACCAATCATTAAGCCTAATCCTAAGACAACGGTTATAGAATAAACCCCCAATGCTTTTAGCATTGATAAATCGGCTTCTAAAGATGCCAGTAATGCAAATACACCATAAGGAGCTGCAAGCATTATAATATCTACCATTTTTAAAATAACTTCATTTATAGCATTAAAAAAGTTTTTTAAAGGTGCCGTTTTATTTTGTGGCAATAGTACCATGGCTATTCCAAAAAGCATGGCAAAAAATATTACCTGCAACATGCGTGTATTGTCGCCTAAGGCGCTAAATAAATTATCTGGTACAATATCAACCAATGGTTGTAATGGACCACGTTTGCTAACATTTGCAGCTACTTCTATTTTTTCTCCTGCTTTTGCTGCAAAAGATTCTTGTAGTTCAATACGTTTACTTTCTTCAATGCTTTTTCCGGGTTGAATAATGTTTACAAGCAATAATCCTAAACTAATTGCAATAATTGTTGTAGAAAGATAAAGTGCAATGGTTCTTCCTCCCATTTTAGAGAGCTGCGAAATGTCTTTTAAATTACTAATACCATCAATTAGTGAAACTATTACAAGCGGTACAGCAATTAATTT
>CALKJP010000078.1 GCA_937995645.1 uncultured Bacteroidia bacterium | reverse complement strand
TAAAGGAAAATAAAAATTATTTTACCTTAAAACGCAATTCTCGCCCCAGTATTTGGGATTTATAAAATTTAACTTAGCTTACATTCATGGAAATTTTACAACAGTTTATCATTGCCTTAGTTGTTGCAGTGATTGTAGTAGTTATATTATCGCGCCTAAAAATTCCTTCTGTAATAGGCTTCCTGTTTACAGGAATAATTATCGGGCCTCATATTCTTAATCTTGTTCATTCGGGACATGAAATTGAAGTTTTAGCCGAAGTAGGGGTTATGTTACTTATGTTTACCATAGGACTTGAATTTTCTATTAAACGAATTTTAAGTATGCGGCACGAAGTATTAGTGCTAGGAGGACTGCAAATAGTTTTTACTATTTCTGCTGTATTTGTATTAATGAAATTTTTTTTAGAATTTAATTTACAAGAAAGTATATTGGCTGCCTTTGTAATATCTATGAGCAGTACAGCTATTGTTCTAAAATCTCTCCAAGATAAAGGTAAATTACAAACACCCTATGGAAGAATCATGACAGGGATTTTATTATTTCAAGATATCTGTGTTGTACCATTAATTATTTTAACACCTTTAATTGGAAAATTAAACGAAATAGATCCAACCGAAATTCTTTTAAAAATTGGTATTTCCTTTGCATTTATCATCATCATTTTTTATTTATCAAAATTTCTGTTACCCAAGTTTTTCGATTTAGTGTGTAGCTTACGCATAAACGAATTATTTATGATTTTGGTTTTAACATTATGTTTCGGATTAGCTATTTTAACAAATTATTTAGGCTTTTCATTAGCATTAGGATCATTTATAGCAGGAATGATTTTGGCAGAATCCGATTTTATTTATCAAATAGAAGCCGATATAAAACCATTAAAAAATGTATTTCTTTCCATCTTCTTTATTTCTGTTGGAATGCTTTTAAACGTTCCATTTGTTTTAAATAATACTTCGGATGTTGCTATTGCAGCAGTTTCAATTTTATTAGTTAAAACAATGATTATTGCCGGAATTGCTAAAACGTTTAAAACCCCACTTAATATGTCGTTACTAATTGGTTTAGGCATATCACAAATCGGAGAATTTTCCTTTATGTTATTAAACATAGCTCGCCCCTTAAATTTTATTAACGACAACTACTATCAAATATTTTTATCATCTTCTATCATTTCTATGATGGCAACACCGGTGTTTTTAAACGTAGGAAACTTTTTTTTAAATAAATCAGAATTTAAACAAAATGTAGATACAATTATAGATTTACAAAAGCATGTATTAATTGCAGGTTTTGGCGTTAATGGTCAAAACCTGAGCAAAATTTTTAAGTCATTAAATATTCCTTATAAAATTGTTGAAATAAATCCGATAACCGTAAAAAAATTTAAAAAAGAAGGCGAAGACATCGTATTTGGCGATATTACCAAGCGCGAAAATTTATTGCATTTAGGAATCGAAAAAGCTCAAATGATGGTTATTGCCATATCCGATTGGGAGGCTACATTAAAATCGGTTTCAATAGCTCGAAAGCTAAATGCTGATTTAAAAATTATAGTTAGAACCGAGTTTGTTGCCCAAATAGAACCATTGTATAAAGCTGGAGCCAACGTTGTGATATCACAAGAGTTTGAAGCATCGCTCGAAATTGCTGCATATGTTCTTAAAACATTCGGTATTGCCGGTCCTATTGTTCGACTAAAATCAGAACAATTGCGAAAACGACATTATGGATTTTTTAGCGGAAACACCTTTGGGGCACAATCTAAAATAGCAGAGTTAGCCGCAATTTCACATATTAATGAAGCTTATTCTGTTATTGGAGATTCTAAGCTTATAGGTATAAATATTGGAATTATTAAAATCAATTTACAAAAAGAAGATGCAAAAATAATCGGGGTTGTAAGAGGAGAATCAATATATATAAATCCTCCCGATGATTTTATTATTCAATTGATGGATATGATTTTGCTTTTTGGTAAACAAAACAAAATAGATGAAGCTGTTGAAATATTAGATAACTTTTAGAATGACTAATTAAGGTGAAAAAAATTCTTGTTACCGGATCGAATGGACTTTTAGGTCAAAAACTTGTTTATCGTTTAAAAGATAGAAGAGATATTCAATTAATAGCTACATCTAAAGGCGAAAACAGAATAAACGATAAGCAAGGCTATATTTATAAAGCACTTGACATTACTATTAAAAACGAAGTTGAAAAAGTAATTTCTGATTACTTGCCTGATATAATAATTAATACTGCTGCCATGACCAATGTAGATGCTTGCGAATTACATAAAGAAGCATGTAGAAAATTAAATGTAGATGCAGTAAGTTATTTATTAGAAGCAGTTAAAAAAAAGGAATTAAATAATTCGAATTATAAGTGTCATTTCATACATCTTTCGACTGATTTTATTTTTGACGGTGCAAACGGTCCTTACGATGAAAATGCTCAACCTAATCCATTGAGTTTTTATGGACAATCAAAGTTAGATGCAGAAAAATTAGTGTTAAGTAGTGGTATTAAATATACCATTGTTAGAACAATAATTGTATATGGTATAGTTGATGGGATGAGCAGAAGTAACATTGTTTTATGGGCGCGCGAAGCTTTAATGAAGAGACAAAAAATAAATGTGGTAAACGACCAGTTTAGAACTCCTACTCTTGCCGAAGATTTAGCAGATGCTTGTATTTTAATTGCCGATAAAGGAGCAACAGGTATTTACCATATCAGTGGTAAAGATTATATGAGCATATTGCAATTAGTAGAACGTGTAGCCGATTATTTTAAGCTCGATAAATCTTTAATAAAACCGATAAGTTCAGCTTCATTAAATCAGCCTGCAAGTCGCCCACCCAAAACAGGTTTTATTTTAGATAAAGCAATGAATGAATTGGGCTATAAACCGCATTCGTTCGAAGAAGGGCTGGCTATTGTTGCCAAACAACTTAATTAATTTATACTGCAACCGGAAATTCAATAAAAACGGTAGTACCTTTGTTTAATTGAGAGGTAAGAAAAATTTTTCCATTATATTTTTCTATAATTCGTTTACATAGAGCCAAACCTAATCCGCTTCCCTTGAAACCTTTAGCATTAATGCCTCTGTAAAAAGGTGTAAATATTTTTTTTAAATCTTCTTCACTAATTCCAATCCCATTATCTTTAACTTGTATTTTAATTCTATCTGATTTAAAATCTAAAACTATTTTAGCCAGCTTATCAGGAGCGTATTTACATGCATTATCAATTACATTTATTAAAGCAGTTCTTATTAAATGCATGTTACCTTTGATAAACATAATATTTTCATCGTCCGGCATATTTAAATAGTCAATTTCAATTTGATATTCAGAATGAATTTTTAGTAAATCATTTCTAATTTCCCATAATAATTCATCAACTCGTATTTTTACATTACTTAAATTATCCTCTTTATTATTTGCGTAAGTAAGATCTAGCAAACCGTTACAAATTTGGTTTAATTTTTTGATATCATCTAAAACTGATTTTATTACTTTTTCATAATCATCAATGCTTCGTTGTTTTAATAATGTAACTTCTAATTGCCCTGTAATTGCTGTAAGAGGGGTTCTTAATTCATGCGATGCATTTGAAACAAAATTACGTTTCATAATAAATGCATCTTCAATTCGCTCCAGCATTTTATTAAAGGTTTTGCTAAGTTTCGACAGCTCGTCATCATTATCATCTATTTTTAGCCTTTCATGCAAGTTTTGTTCACTTATAATATCAACTTTTTGAATAATTCTTGAAATGGGCTTGAGTATTTGTGTTGCATAAAATCTGCTTAGTACAAATACTATTAATATACAGATAATATTCCCGAAAATTAAAACCAATTTTAAATTTTTAAGTTTACTAAGTCCGTATTTATCAATTCCTGATGCTATGATGTAATAATTTTCACCATTTATTTTGTAGATAAACGATATAATTTCAAAGTCTTCAAAGCTGAATTGCAGCTCTTCTTCATCTTCAAACTCAAGCCATTCTTTTTTTATTGGAAAACTATTATGTGGATTACTTTGAAACAATAGTTTCTTATGCTTATTAAATAAGAGTGAATTTTCTTTGTAGATAGTTACAGAATCTTTATCGGATATATAGTAAATATTATCATTGTTTTGAATAGCTATAAAACGTAATGCGCTGTTTTCTGCATGTGTTTTTAAGCGAGTAATAAATTCGTCATGCCTGTAATCTTCAGAAAAAAAATAAATTGCAAATGAAAACAATATTAAAATACCGGCAACTATAAAAGTAAACCTAAATGATAGTTTGTTACGAATGGTCATGAGTTGAATTTATGAATTTTCTCTAATAACATAACCCATTCCAACTTGTGTTTGTATTATTTTTTTATCGAAGTCTTTATCAATTTTTTTACGTAAAAAATTTATGTAAACATCAATTACATTTGTTCCTGTATCAAAATGAATATCCCAAACTTTATCTGCAATTTCTTTTCTGGAAACAACTCTGTCTTTGTTTTTTAATAAATATTCCAACAAAGAAAATTCTTTTGCAGTTAAATCTATTTTTTTATTGGCTCTTTTTACAATTTTCGATTCGGTATTTAATTCTAAATCATCTATCCTTAAAATATTTTCACTGTTAAGTGGAGTGCTTCTTTTAATTAATGCTTTTACACGAGCTAAAAGTTCTCTAAACTCAAATGGTTTTACCAAATAATCATCTGCTCCGCTTTCAAATCCACTTACTTTATCATCAGTACTTCCTAAAGCAGTTAGCATTAAAATGGGAGTTTTAATATTATTATCTCTTATTATTTTACAAAGTTCTATTCCATTTAATTTAGGTAGATTTACGTCTAAAATTATTAAATCATATAGTTGATTTAATACCATTTTTTTCCCCTCTTCACCATCTGTAGCTATTATGGCAGAATAGTTATTCTCTTCTAAGCCAAGTTGAATAAATGCGGCAACTTTTGGCTCATCTTCAACAATGAGAATTTTCATATCAATTAAATTTACTTACACAAAAATAGCTTACTTAATTCTACATAATTCCGTATCGAAATTAATTTTTACTTAAATCTATTATTTACTGTTTTTTGTATTTTATTAAAAATAATGTAGGTTTACAATTCAATTAATTTTACATTACAATAAATTAATTTACATTATGACAAAACAAACAGAAGCTTGGGGATCTCGTGTAGGATTAATTTTAGCAATGGCTGGAAATGCCGTTGGATTAGGCAACTTTCTTCGCTTTCCTGTTCAAGCAGTTCAAAATGGTGGTGGAGCTTTTATCATTCCATATCTAACCTGCTTTTTATTAATGGGTTTGCCATTGCTTTTTGTCGAATGGTCAATGGGACGTTTTGGAGGAAAACACGGGCATCACTCAACCCCATTTATTTTAGATGCTATGGATAAACGCTCATTCTGGAAATATATAGGTGTATTCGGAATATTTACAAACCTTTCGGTTGCAGCATATTATTGCTATTTGGAATCCTGGACACTATCCTATGTATATCATTCTATTGCTGGTTCTTTTAGCGGAAAATCTGCTGAAGAAGTAAGCTCTTTTTTTGGAAATTATGTGAGTGTTGGCTCCGGTAATTTTGAACCAATTATTTTTTGGATAATTTGTTTGGTATTAAATACATGGATTTTATCTAAAGGTTTAAGTGGAGGAGTAGAAAAAGCTGCAAAAATTGGTATGCCTTTACTTCTTGCTTTTGGCGCTGTTTTAGCGATTATGGCCGTATCTATTAAAGCTGGAGAAAAAGGAGCTATTAATGATGGAACGGTAGGTTTAAATTATTTATGGACACCACAGTTTGACAGTATTTGGAATGGAAAAGTTTGGTTGGCTGCAGCCGGACAAATTTTCTTTACGCTTTCATTGGGTATGGGGTCAATACATTGCTATGCATCATATATAAAAAGTAAAGACGATATAGCTCTTAATGCCATGAGCGCCGGCTGGATGAACGAATTTGTTGAAGTAGTTTTAGGAAGTTCAGTAATTATTCCAATTTCTATTGGTTACTTAGGAATTGATAAAGTTCTTGAAATGACTGCAGGAGGAAGCGGATTTGGACTGGGGTTTAGTTCATTGCCTTATTTGTTTCAGCAATGGGGACCAATATTAGCAATAATTGCCGGTGTAATGTGGTTCGGATTATTATTTTTTGCAGGCATTACTTCTTCATTAGCTATGGGTACACCTTGCATGGGCTTTTTAATGGATGAATTTAATTTTAAACGTAAAACAGCTGCATGGACATTTGGTGTTACCATTTTAATACTAGGAGCACCCACAGTTTTCTTTTTTAATTATGGCGTATTTGACGAATATGATTACTGGGCAGGAACCGTTTCTTTAGTCGTTTTTGCTTTAGCAGAAATCATCTTATTTGCATGGATTTTTGGGATGGATAAAGGCTGGGCAGAAATTAATCAGGGTGCAGATATGAAGGTGCCCAACATTTTTAAATACATCATAAAATATATTACACCATTGTTCCTGTTAGCAGTATTTATATTTAGTTTACCCGGAATATGGAATAAAATTTTAAATACAGATATTAAAGAAAAATTATCAGCAGCAACCGATCCGGCTGTTATACAAAATCTGCAAACACAAATGAGGTACGTTAATTTTTCACGGTTGCTATTACTTGCTCTTTTTATTGGAATTTCATACATGGTTTATGTAGCGTATAAAAAACGAATTAAAGAAGGGAGATTTACATCATGAGCACAGCGGCACTTACAATGATGCTTGTTACACAAATAACTGTAATATGCATTACCGGATTTTTTTTCTACAAAGTTTTAACTACAAAACCCAAGCCTGAGCCTGATTCGTATTTAGAAAACGATGATGAACCCAGATGATTCAACTTTTATTTAAAATTCAGGATGAGTTTTATAAAAGAATTTCTAACGTTTAATAAGCGCGAAAGAAACGGTTTATTTATCCTTTCATTTATCATTGTTCTATTACTTGGCTACAACTATTGGCTGAGTTATTCAGAGCGTAATATTCCACAACCTGATTTTTCTGAGTTTGAAAATTCAATCAAAGAATTTTATTTATCAAATCCTGAAAACAATTCGTTAAGCAATAGTGATTCAATTCCAATAATCGACTCAATAGATGCAAGCAAAAATGTTGAACTTTTTGTATTTAATCCCAATAGCGCAACAGATGAAGAATTTATACGTTTGGGACTAAATAAAAAGCAAATTAAAAATATCAGAAATTATTTAGAAAAAGCCGGCTCATTTCGATTTAAAGAAGACTTTGGAAAATTATATGCCATAGGAGATTCTTTATTTGCTATTCTAAACCCCTATATTGATTTGCCAAACAAGGAAACGTATTATACTTCTCATAAAAATACAAAAGAAAAGAAGGAGCAAGAAAGGTTTGATAAACCCAAAAACCAAAAGCCATTGTTAGAATTAAATAGTGCAGATTCCTTGCAATTATTAGAGATTAAAGGAATTGGTCCTGCATTTGCCTCACGCATTATTAAATACAGAAATCGTTTAGGAGGTTTTCAAAAAGTAGAACAGTTAATGGAAGTTTATGGAATGAAAGAGGAACAATTTGATTTAATTAAAACCCAAGTAAAAGTTAATCCATCGGTAATAATAAAAATCAATATTAACTCCTGTACTCCGGAAGAACTCAAAAATCATCCTTATATAAATAATTGGAATATTGCAAACGCTTTGGTGAATTATCGTAAAAAGCATGGACTGTTTAAATCCATCGAAGAAATAAAAAAATGCGATTTGGTAAATGAGGAATTATACCTTAAACTTGCACCTTACTTAACACTCGATTAATTTTTATTTTTAATGTTACAGGAACGCTTAATTCAAGCTATTCGTAATGTTCCGGATTTTCCCAAGCCCGGAATTTTATTCAAAGATATTACTCCAATTTTATTAGACCCAGCACTTTGCAGAGACATTGTATCTGAATTTCAAAATCGTTTTAAAGAAAATTCAATAGATGCAATAGTAGGGGTTGAAAGTAGAGGTTTTTTATTCGGAATGCTAATGGCTCAGGCAATGAATATTCCCTTTATAACCATTCGTAAAGCAGGTAAATTGCCCTATAAAACAATTTCATTCGAATACAATTTAGAATATGGCTCTGCAAAAATGGAAATGCATGTAGATGCCATAAAGCCGGGCTGGAATGTTTTGGTGCACGATGACTTACTTGCAACAGGTGGAACAGCAGCAGCTTCAGCAGAATTAATAAAAATGCAAAATGCAAATGTGGCCGGTTTTGCATTTTTAGTTGAATTAGCATTTTTAAAAGGGAAAGAACGACTAAACCAATATACCCCAAATGTTGTTAGTTTGGTAAGTTTTGAATAAAATAACCCAGTAAAATAATTATTAAAATGATAGATTTTAACATTACCGAAAACCAGAAAATGATCGCAGACATGGTTCGCGATTTTGCAGATAAAAACATTCGACCAAAATTTATGGAGTGGGACGAAACCCAACACTTTCCTCGCGAATTATTTCGTAAAATGGGCGAGCTCGGATTAATGGGAATACTTGTTCCACAAGAATACGGCGGAGCAGGGCTAAGCTATACCGAATATGTTACAGCTATAGTAGAAGTGGCAAAAGTATGTGGCTCAGTTGGTTTATCAATGGCTGCTCATAATTCCTTGTGTACAGGACATATTTTACAATTTGGTAACGAAGAACAAAAACAAAAATATTTACCCAAACTAGCCACCGGAGAATGGATTGGAGCATGGGGCCTAACCGAAGCCAATACCGGTTCAGATGCTATGCGCATGAAATGCGTTGCACATCAAGATGGCGATTATTGGGTAATTAACGGAACCAAAAATTGGATTACCCATGGTATTTCAGGCGAAGTAGCTGTTGTTTTAGCACGTACAGGTGAATTATTAGATTCTCATGGAATTACCGCATTTATTGTTGAGCGAGGCACACCCGGCTTTTCAGGAGGTAAAAAAGAAAATAAATTAGGCATGCGCTGCTCAGAAACGGCAGAATTAATATTCGACAATTGCCGCGTACACAAAAGCCAGATTTTAGGAAATGTTGGTGATGGTTTTGTACAAGCTATGAAGGTTTTAGATGGAGGAAGAATTTCCATAGCAGCATTAGCTCTTGGAATTGCAAAAGGAGCTTACGAAGCAGCCCTGAAATATTCAAAAGAGCGTGAGCAGTTTGGAAAACCAATATCACAATTTCAAGCAATTGCATTTAAGTTGGCAGATATGGCAACTGAAATAGAAGCAGCATCATTGCTTACATATCAGGCAGCCGATTTAAAAAACAGAGGGCAAAAAGTTACTACACAATCTGCTTTCGCTAAATATTATGCATCCGAAGTTAGTGTTAGAACAGCCACCGAAGCAATACAGATATTTGGAGGATATGGCTATACCAAAGATTTTCCTGTTGAAAAATTTTACCGCGATTCTAAACTTTGTACCATAGGCGAAGGAACATCCGAAATTCAAAAATTAGTAATTGCCAGAAATATTTTAAAAGATTAATTTGGAAAATATAAAAGACCGTCCTATATTCGCAGCCCTAAAACTATATAAGGAGGTGTATTAAAATGATTATTGTACCTGTAAAAGAAGGCGAACCAATTGAAAAAGCGCTAAAAAAATTTAAGAAAAAGTTTGAAAAAACCGGCATTGTAAAAGAATTACGCGAGCGTCAAAAATATACCAAGCCCTCCGTTAAGAGAAGAGAGCAAATTATTAAAGCGATATATCGCGAAAAAATGAAACGATTAGAAGAGTAATCTCTTTATAAAACACATAAATTTACCCCGATAAACTTAACCTTTTTATTAAAGTTGAGTATAATCGGGGTAAACTATTTTATATGCCTTATCAATCATTTATAAATTATTTAAGTTTCGAAAAGCGTGCCTCAGCGCACACCATTACGGCATATAAAAAAGATTTAGAGCAGTTTTTTCAATATTTACAAAAGCAATACCAAATACAAGAACCACAACAAGTTCAACATACCTTTATCAGAAGCTGGATGGCTCATTTAATGGAAAGTAGAATTTCAGCAAAAGCCATTAATCGCAAATTGTCTTCGCTCCGTAGTTTTTTTACCTATCTTATAAAGCAAGGAAAAATAGATAAAAATCCCTTGTCAAAAATAATAGCACCAAAAATACCGAAACGATTACCGGTATTTGTTCCTAAAAAAAGTATTGATGAACTTTTAGATAATGTTCATTTTTCAGACGATTTTACAGGAAAAAGAGATAAATTAATTTTCGAAATTTTTTACCATACCGGTATTCGAGTAAGCGAATTGGTAAATATTAAACACACCGATATTGACGAGGATAATAAAACAATAAAAGTTTTAGGAAAAAGAAACAAAGAGCGCATCATTCCTATTCAACAATCTCTTTTAGAAAAAATTAATGACTTTATAAAATACACTAAAAGCAATTTTAAAGCTACAGATAATTATCTTTTATTAACAAATAAAGGAAAAAAAATTTACCCCCGTCTTGTCTACTCTATTGTAAATACCTATCTTAGCAGAGTAGCAACTGTAACGCAAAAAAGCCCACATATACTTCGTCATACATTTGCAACACATATGCTCGAAAACGGAGCAGATATTAATGCAATAAAAGAATTATTGGGGCACTCCAGCTTATCAGCTACACAAATTTATACTCACAATACAATAGAAAAATTAAAAAACGTATATGATAAAGCCCATCCCAGAGGCTAATGTTTAATAAAATATATATTTAAGGAGGAATATTTATGAATATTAAAATTCAATCAATCCATTTTGATGCCGACAAAAAATTAATTGCATTCATCGAAGAAAAAGTAAAGAAATTAGCCAAATATCACGATGGAATAATTGGTGCCGAAGTTTTTTTAAGACTTGAAAAAAACAATGAAAAAGACAATAAAATTTCAGAAATAAAATTATTGGTACCAGGAAGCGATATTTTTGCCAAAAGACAATGTTCAAGCTTCGAAGAAGCTACCGATTTATCAGTTGAAGCAATAACCTCACAAATAAAAAAACAAAAAGAAAAAGCCAGAGGTCTATAATTTTTTTTATTGATTTTCAGCAAAATGTCCAATTTAGGTAAAATAAACAAAAAAAATTCCTAAAAAAGAAATACATTTTTTTTGCTTAGCAATAAAACTTTTATACATTTGCAGTCCCTTTTCGTAGGGGCTGCTTTTTTTGTGCATAAAAAATAGCCTGAAAATAGCGGTAATTGAGCAAAAGCCGATGTAGCTCAGCTGGCCAGAGCAGCTGATTTGTAATCAGCTGGTCGGGGGTTCGAATCCCTCCATCGGCTCAGTTCTTTTTTTAAGGTTAAATGTTTTGGGCAGGGGAGATACCAGAGTGGCCAAATGGGACGGACTGTAAATCCGTTGCGAAAGCTTCGAAGGTTCGAATCCTTCTCTCCCCACATTATACACTGATTTGCCCGAGCAAACAGTTTAAAAAGCGGAAGTAGCTCATTTGGTAGAGCATCAGCCTTCCAAGCTGAGGGTGGCGGGTTCGAGCCCCGTCTTCCGCTCATTTTTTAAGTTTGAGTTTAATTGGTTTTTTACGAGTTTTACTCGAACAAAAGCCGATGTAGCTCAGCTGGTAGAGCACTTCCATGGTAAGGAAGGGGTCACGGGTTCAAGTCCCGTCATTGGCTCAAACGTGCTATTTAAGAATTTTTTAATAATAACTTGAATTAAATTTTATAACACTAAATTATGGCTAAAGAAAAATTTGATCGTTCCAAACCGCACGTAAATATTGGAACAATCGGTCACGTTGACCACGGTAAAACTACCTTAACCGCTGCAATTACTTCAGTACTTGCAAATAAAGGTTTAGCAGAAAAAAGAGATTTCTCTTCAATTGACAATGCTCCTGAAGAAAAAGAAAGAGGTATTACAATCAATACCTCTCACGTAGAGTATCAAACAAATAATCGTCACTATGCTCACGTTGACTGTCCGGGTCACGCTGACTATGTTAAAAACATGGTAACCGGAGCTGCTCAAATGGATGGAGCAATTCTTGTAGTTGCTGCTACTGATGGTCCTATGCCACAAACACGCGAGCATATCCTTTTAGCTCGTCAAGTTGGTGTACCCAAAATAGTTGTATTTATGAACAAAGTAGACATGGTTGATGACCCTGAGTTGTTAGACCTGGTTGAAATGGAAATTCGTGAATTATTAAGTTTTTACGAATTTGATGGGGATAATACACCTATTATTCGCGGTTCTGCTCTTGGTGCTTTAAATGGAGAACCAAAATGGGTAGCTACTGTTGAAGCTTTAATGGAAGCAGTAGATTCATATATTCCACTTCCTCCACGTGAAGTTGATAAGCCTTTCCTAATGCCGGTTGAAGACGTATTTACAATTACCGGTCGTGGTACAGTTGCAACAGGCCGTATAGAAACAGGTGTTGTTAATACAGGTGATGAAGTTGAAATTATCGGAATGCAACAAGAAAAACTTAAATCTACCATTACTGGTGTAGAAATGTTCCGCAAAATACTAGACAGAGGTGAAGCCGGAGACAACGTAGGTTTATTATTACGTGGTATTGATAAGAAAGATATACGTAGAGGTATGGTAATCTGTAAACCAGGTTCCATTACTCCTCATACCGAATTTAAAGCAGAGATTTACGTATTAAAGAAAGAAGAAGGTGGTCGCCACACCCCATTCCAAAACAAATACCGTCCTCAGTTTTATTTAAGAACTACTGATGTTACAGGTGAAATTTACTTGCCTGAAGGAACTGAAATGGTAATGCCTGGTGATAACATTACAATTACCGTTAAGTTAATTCAACCGGTAGCTCTTAATAAAGGTTTACGTTTTGCTATCCGCGAGGGTGGTAGAACCATTGGAGCAGGTCAGGTAACTGAAATTTTAAAATAATAAGTCATTAGGAGACTGCTTTAAAGGTGCATCCGGAAACAGGTGCACCTTTAGCTGCCCTAATGAATAACTGTTTTAACGGGCGTAGTTCAAGGGTAGAATAGAGGTCTCCAAAACCTTTGATGGGAGTTCGAATCTCTCCGCCCGTGCAAAAAAAAATAAATAAAGAATGTCAAAAATTAAGACATATTTTGAAGAAACATATAGCGAACTTGTAAACAAAGTTTCATGGCCTACTTGGCAAGAACTTCAAAGCAGCGCTATTGTTGTAATGATTGCATCGCTTATTATTGCTTTAATCATTTTTATTATGGATAAAAGCATTAGCGAAATCATGAAAATATTTTATAATTCATTTTAATTATTATAGATGTCTACCCATTCGGTTATGAGCGATACTACTAAAAAATGGTATGTAATTAGAGCTATCAGCGGTCAGGAGAAAAAGGTTAAACAATATATTGAAACCGAAATCAGCCGCTTGAACATGGGAGACTACGTTTCTCAAGTGCTTATTCCTACCGAAAAAATTTATCAAATCAGAAACGGTAAAAAAGTAAGTAAGGAAAGAAGTTATTTTCCGGGATACGTATTAATAGAGGCAAATCTGGTAGGTGAGGTACCTCACATACTTAAAAATATACCTGGTGTTATCGGTTTCCTTGGTGTAAAAGGTAACGAAATTCCCGACCCATTAAGACCATCAGAAGTAAATCGTATTTTAGGAACAGTTGATGAATTGGCCGAAAGCACAGAAGAATTAAATATACCTTACATTGTAGGTGAAACAGTTAAGGTAATTGATGGTCCATTCAACAGCTTTAGCGGAATTATTGAAGAAGTAAACGAAGAGAAGAAAAAGCTAAAAGTTATGGTTAAAATTTTTGGACGTAAAACTCCGCTTGAATTAAGCTTCCTTCAAGTAGAGAAAGAGTCATAATTAATAAATAATAAAGTTTAACTAAAAATGGCAAAAGAAATCAGTGGTTTTATTAAACTACAAGTAAAAGGAGGAGCTGCAAACCCTGCACCACCCATTGGACCTGCATTAGGATCAAAAGGTGTAAATATTATGGAGTTTTGTAAGCAATTTAACGCCAGAACACAGGATAAGTCCGGTAAAGTACTTCCTGTTGTTATTACTGTATATTCAGACAAGTCGTTTGATTTTATTATCAAACAACCACCAGTGGCAGTTTCAATTAAAGAAGCGGCTAAAATACAAACCGGCTCTGCTGAATCAAACCGTAAAAAAGTGGGTTCAATATCTTGGGATCAGATTCGTAAAATTGCAGAAGATAAAATGCAAGATATGAATTGTTTTACCATTGAATCTGCAATGAGCATGGTGGCAGGAACAGCCAGAAGTATGGGAGTAACAGTAACTGGAGAATCTCCATTAAAAAAATAAGTTTTAACCTGATGGAGTTTCAGATATAAATGCTGAAACGTTTGTACATCGCAATTTTTATCACATGGCTAAAATTTCTAAAAAACGAAAGCTTGCACTATCTAAGTACGATGCTAA
>CALKJP010000077.1 GCA_937995645.1 uncultured Bacteroidia bacterium | reverse complement strand
TGTTATGCCTGTTTATCCTTCCGGAATTTTTTCTGTACAATATGAATTTGATACTAAGTATATATTAGTACCAATAACTTTTGCACGCGATTTATTATTATATAAAAATGAAGTTTCGGCCATTGAGTTAGGATTAAAACCGGGATTTGATATCGTAAATATTGCTGCCGAATTGCAATCAAAACTTGGTGATTTGTATGTAGTAAAAGATCGCTATAAGCAAAACGATGCCTTGTATAAAATAATGAAATCAGAAAAGTTGGCAATTTTTTTAATTCTCACCTTTATATTGATTATTGCGGCTTTTAATGTAATTGGTTCTATTACCATGCTGATAATTGATAAAAAAGCAGATATCATTATTTTAAAAAATATGGGTGCTACATCTGCACACATCCAAAAAATATTTTTCGCAGAAGGTATTTTGATTTCCGCATTTGGTGCTGTTATCGGTTTAGTTGCAGGATTATTACTTTGTCTTGCGCAACAACATTTTGGATTAATAAAATTACAAGGAAGCTTTGCCATGGATGCCTATCCGGTAATTTTAAAAGCAGGAGACTTTGTATTGGTATTACTTACTGTTTTATTGATTGGAACAGTGCTTTCATTTATTCCTGCAAGAAAAACAGCACGTAGCATTGGTATGGTTTTTAATCAAAATATTAACGATGATTAAAAAAATTATTTATTAATTGATTTCATAAATTCTATCTTCCCTTTATCCAGCCAGTTGATAAATTTTTGAATATCGGGATCATAAGCTGCGGGCTCTGTAAGCATTTTTTCATTATGATCTAAAATAACATAATAAGGCTGAGAATTATTGCCATAAACCGATGCCTGAAAATGACTCCATTTATTACCCACTGTTTTTATTTTCTTTTTCTTTCCTCCAATTTCTACTTCTATTTGTTCTTCTATAGGCAGTTCTTGTTTTTCATCTACATACAGCGATATTAATACAAAATCTTCCTGAAGTCTTTTTAGTACCTGAGGATCTGACCATACCTGTTCTTCCATTTTTCTACAATTTACACAAGCCCATCCGGTAAAATCAAGCATTACCGGCTTGCCAACTTTTTTGGCATAATCAAATCCTGTTTTATAATCATGAAAACAGCTTAGGTTGTGCGGGCAATGAGCAGGGTCTGCTCCCGGAGGAACATCTGAATTTACATGCGAATTTGATGTTATAACATTGGTTGAGCTTGTACCAAAACCGTTTGGCGATTCACTATAAAATTGCGGAGGTGGAAAACCGCTTACAATTTTTAATGGAGCACCCCACATACCTGGAATTAAGTAGATGGTAAAAATTAGCGATACCATAGCAACTAATAGTCGCGGAATAGAAAGTTCATTTATCGGGCTGTCATGCGGCATACGGAACATACCTAATAAATACATGGTCATTAATCCAAAAATACCAATCCATATTGCAAGGAATAATTCTCTTTTTAACCAACCTGCCTGTAAAACTAAATCGGCGTTTGATAAGAATTTTAGAGCAAGCGCCAATTCAATAAAACCTAAAGTTACTTTTACCGTGTTAAGCCAACCGCCTGATTTAGGCATAGAGTTTAGCCAGCCCGGAAATGCAGCGAATAATGCAAATGGAATTGCCAGCGCAAATGAAAAACCAAACATCCCCATAGCAGGTCCTAAAAACTGACCATCGTTAGCCGCCTGTACCAGTAAGGTTCCTATAATTGGTCCCGTACATGAAAATGAAACTAATGATAAAGTAGCAGCCATGAAAAAGATACCCACTAATCCGCCTTTGTTTGAAGCTGAATCGGCTTTGTTTACCCATGAGCTTGGCAAGGTAAGTTCGAATGCGCCAAAAAACGATATGGCAAATACGACAAACAATATAAAGAAAAATATATTAAACCATGGGTTGGTAGATAATTCGTTTAATGCATCCGAACCAAATAAGATGGTTACTACCATTCCTAATAACACATAAAGAATAATGATAGAAATGCCATAAATGGTAGCTTTTCTGATTCCTTCAGCTTTGGTTTTGCTTTGTTTGGTAAAAAAACTAACGGTTAGCGGAAGCATCGGATAGATACATGGCATTAATAAGGCTGCAAATCCTCCAATCAATCCTTGAAGAAAAATTAACCATAATGATGTGCTTTCGTTAGTGTTTTTTAAAACAGGTTTTATCTCAACTTGCTTGTTTTTAATAACTTCGATAACCGAATCTTCTGCCATTATGTTTTCAGTTTCTTCTATATCTTCTTTCGGATTTAATGTTGAAACATTATTTTCTGAAGTAGCATCGGTGTATGCTTCTATATCAAATATTAATTCTTCATCGGTAGGGGGCAGGCAACGTTGATCATCGCACACCATGTAGTTTACATTGGCTTTAATTTTAAATGCATTGTTAGTAAAAATTTTAATTTTTTGTTTAAACGTAGCTGATTTTGAAAAATAAGCTACTATCATATCAAAGTTGGGGTCGTGTTCTTTAATAGGTTTTCCTTCAGTTATTTTACCTATTAATTCATAATCTTTCGACTTTTCAAAGGTAAATACTGTTGGAACAGGCCCCGGATCATCACCTTCGGTTGCTTGGGTTGAGTATAAATGCCACTTATTGTCGATTTTTGCAGTTGCTATTAATTCTGCTTCTGTTTTGCTGATTCGTTTTACACCTACACTCCATTTTACAGGATTAAAAATTTGTGTAAATCCTGTTGCGCTAAATAATATTGCAAGGGGTAATATAATTAACTTAAAAGTTAGTTTCATATGTAAAAATTAATAAGCAGTAAAATTAAGAATTTCTTTTTATCTCTCTTTAAATTGCAGCGTTAAGGGGTGTTAATATTTATTTTTACTATTGTAAATTATAGTTATACATGTTGTTTATTTAGCAGTACGAATTGATTGGTTAAATTATTAAATTTAACCAAAAACAATGTTTAAACATTAAACATTGTGCAATATTTATTAATAATTACACATGGCTTTTTCATTCTTAGTTATAGGATAATATTTGTTGCAAGTATAATTACTATTAAGAATGCAGGATTATTAATAAAGAAGTTTTTGCAGTAAAAAAATAACTTTTTTTCTTGACTCGTAACGTTTTTTTTTTTTTCGCAGTCAGTTAACATTAAATGCTAATTTATGAACAAATTAACCGGTTTTCTGACAGCGTTGTTTTATGTAATATCAACAGCCGCCATGGCGCAATCGTTTACTTGGTCAACCTTGGGGAATAACGATATAACTCCCGATAATTGGTTGGGAACAGGTAATACCTCCATGCTGAAAGACCTAATAATAAAAACCGACAATAAAGAGCGTATGCGCATAAAAGGCGGAGGATTTTTTGGCATATGATTAAGTAATCCCAATAATATTGTGCACATACATAACCCCAAAAACACCCCCACCATACAAGAAATGGTAAACGATACCCGCTTAGGCGGAGGTCCTCCGGCAAGTAACAATAGCGAATCGCCCTATTT